>URMR01000046.1 GCA_900548935.1 uncultured Collinsella sp. | reverse complement strand
GTGCCACCGTAGACATCACAATAAGCAGCATCGATGTGATAACGATAAGTCACCGAGAATGAGCGCTCACTCGAAGAAGACCACGAGGCGGTACGCGCCGAAGCGTTCGCGGGAGCAACAGCACCCTCCGGCGTCATGTCGAGAATCTCGACCTGAGACTGTTGGCGGCAGGTGGCGGCTACGGGAAGCCAAGCGCGAACGGTCTCCCCCTCTAGAGCGCCGGGGACAGACAAGGACGCCTTAAGCGTAATGACGCGAGTCAATCCGTTTTGTGACTCCATCTCCTTGAGCATCTCGTTGCGCAGTGCTATTCCGTCCGTAGAATCGGGACGCATGCCGGGGACCTCTTTGGGATATACGCGAAGCGAATCGAGGAAGTTGTCGAGAACGAACAGCTCACCATCGATAAAGCGCCAGTCAATACGCTTGCGATCAATCAGGTCGTCAAACTGCTTTTCGGTAAACTCTGGCCACTCCTCGCGAATCATCGCAATAGCTCGATCGCGCGATACCGAAAAATGAAGCGGCGTCTCAAGCATGCGATACCGCTCGGCACGAACGCAGGCAGCAAGCGAGGGATCGGGATCTTGGGCAAGTAGGCGGTCGCAAGCCTCAATAGCCTGCGAAAGATACCCCGCGTCCTTTAAACGCAGGATCTCGGGTGGCAAGCCAACATCTAGAAAACGGAAGTCATCATTGCAAACATCAACAGAGCAACCAACAGGACCCTCGTCAATAACCTTCCCATCCGAAGGCAGCACATCAATAACAGCCATAACCACTCCCGCGTCGAACGATAGACAACCCCCATTGTACCGAGATAAAAAAGAAAGCCCCAACAAAGGAGCCCTCAACGCCGATAAACGGTACCTATAAAAATGAATTCAGCCCAGTAACCCTGCGGCGTTAAACGAAGGAAGCCCCGTCCCCCGGAACTGTTTCCTTGGCGCGACTTCTGGCGAAGCCAGTAGCCATCTTAATTCAGCCCAGTAACCCTGTAGCGAGTTAACGAAGGAGGCCCCGTTTCCCCGGAGCTGATTCCGTCGCGCGACTTCTGGCGAAGCCAGGTGAGCGCGAGGGAAACAGCGTAGGGGAAACGGGGCCTCCGGCAGGAAGTTAAACCGCTACTTACGCCTTGTTGACGGAGCCAAACTCCTCCATGAGCTCCTTGGTGCGAGCAACGATGTTGTCGCGACCAGGCTTGAGGAGCTTGCGGGGGTCAAAGCCCTTGCCCTGCTGATCCTTGCCAGCCTCGATGTACTCGCGGACGCCCTTGGCGAAGACGAGCTGCAGGTCGGTGTTGACGTTGATCTTGGAGATGCCCAGGGAGATGGCCTTCTTGATCTGATCCTCGGGGATGCCGGTGCCACCGTGCAGGACGAGGGGCAGGTCGCCGGTCTGAGCCTTGATCTCGCCCAGGCGCTCGAAGGAAAGGCCAGCCCAGTCGGCGGGATAGACGCCGTGGATGTTGCCGATGCCGCAGGCGAGGAAGTCGACGCCCAGGTCAGCAATCTGCTTGCACTCAGCAGGATCAGCGAGCTCGCCGCTGGAGGTCACGCCGTCCTCGGTGCCGCCGATGCCGCCGACCTCGGCCTCGATGGACATGCCCTTGGAGTGGGCAAGCTCAACGAGCTCCTTGGTACGGTCGAGGTTAAGCTGGAAGGTCTCCTCGTGAGAGCCGTCATACATGATGGACGTGAAGCCGGCCTCGATGCACTTGAAGCAGTCCTCGTAAGAACCGTGATCGAGGTGAAGGGCGACGGGAACGGTAACGCCCGTGGCCTCGACGGCAGCCTTGACCATGTCGGCGCAGACCTTGAAACCGCCCATCCACTTAGCGGCACCAGCGGTGCACTGAAGGATCAGCGGAGACTTGGCCTCCTCGGCGGCCTGGAGAATAGCCAGGGTCCACTCGAGGTTGTTGGTGTTGAAGGCACCGAGACCGTACTTGCCGGCCTCGGCCTTCTTGAGCATGTCTGCTGCGTTGACGAGCATAAAAGAAACCTCCTGTAAGGTTGCTCCGATAACGCCTGAGATTTTACCACGGCGCACCCAAGCATAAACGTTCGTTTGTTCACGAATATCGTCCAAACAGACTTTTTTGACCGTTTGCCCTACGGAATCGACCCGTTGGGGAAAAATAGCTTGACGTTTGGACGCTTCTCGTGCTTCAGAAGCCGACTATTAAGCTACATCTGCATGAAAGGGTTCTGCATGAGTTCGCGTGCCATGGTAGTCGAATCGCCATGGCCGGTTAGGCAAACGGTATCGGGCGGGAGAAGCCGGGCGAGCTTGGAGAGCGAGCGCAGAATCGCCGTCTCGTCTCCGCCAGAAAGGTCGGTACGGCCGTGCCCACCCGGAAACAGGGTGTCGCCCACAAAGGCAATGTTCCCCTGCTCGGTGGCAGCAAACAAGACAATGCCACCCGGTGTGTGACCGGGCGTCGCAATCACCTGCAGGCAGATATCGCCCACCTCGATAGCATCGCCCTCGGCGAGCAGACGCGTCGGCTCCCCGGGGTCGGGCGTCTCAATGCCCCACATCGCTCGCTGTTCCTCGATGTTCGCATGCGGCACCGCCACATCCTTAGCACACAGCTCATACTGGCAGCCCTCGCCAACGGTGGTTCGCACGCCGGCAACACCCCCAACATGATCGGCATGGCCATGAGTGCATACGGCGCCAAGCATGCGTACGCCGGGATGCTCGGCTCGAATATGCTCCACCAAGCGCTCGCCTTCCCATGCGGGGTCGATAATCACGCACTCATTGTCCGAAATAACAGCATAGCTATTGGTCTGAATGGGACCGTTTACGAGCGTCTCGATCTCGACCGATCCCTTGGGAGTTAAATCCAAGGACACAGCATTCATGTCCCTCTCCTCTCAATAGAACTCGAGGCATCAAACGATGCCTCGAGTGTAGCGAATATCGATAATGTGGCACGTTCGTCGCGACTAAACACGGCGCTTAAGCTGGGCTCCACCCTCGCCGGGCATCAGGCGGCGCGCGTCGTAGACCGAGTCAACGCTGCTGATAGAGGCCAGCAGCGGATCCAGACCACTCGCGTCCGAAATCTCGACCATAAAGCGCAGAGTCGCAATGCCCTCGCGGTTGGTCGAGGTAGCGGCGGAAAGGATATTGCCGCCCGCATCGCCAATGGCGATGGTGACGTCCTTGAGTAGACCCATACGATCCAGGCACTCGACCACAATCTCGACCTGGAAAAGCGTATCGGCAGCACCGTCCCACTCCACGTCAATCATGCGCTCGGGGTGCTCCATGAGGCCCTTGACGTTGGGGCAGTTGGCGCGATGCACCGAAACGCCACGACCGCGCGTGATGAAGCCGACGATGTCGTCGCCCGTCACGGGGTTGCAGCAATGAGCCAGACGGACCAGCAGGCCGCTGTTGCTCTCGCCCTTGACGATAATGCCGTTACTTGCGCTCTTGCCACACTTTTGCGGCTTGCGGTTGGAGCCTCGAGCCGGCTGTTTCACGACCTCGGCGATAGCCTCGGCCTTGGTGACCTGTTCCTCGGGCTTGGGGTCCAAAATTTGCTCGACCTTGTTACCCACGGCACGTGGGGCGACTTTGCCCGCGCCAACGGCTGCGAACAGGTCCTCGAGCTGTTTGTAGTTAAACTGCTCCGCCACGGCATTGAGCGCACGCGTGGATCGCGGCGTAGAGATGCCATACCCGCGTTTGCGCAGGTCCTTGGCCAGTATATCGCGACCGGCGGCTGCGTCATCGTCTTTGGTCGCAGCGGCGAAATAACGGCGGATCTTTGACTTGGCCGAAGGCGTCTTGACGATCTTGAGCCAATCACGCGACGGCTTGGAGCTCTTGTTGGTCAGGATTTCAACGCGGTCGCCCGTCTTGATCTCGTGCGTAAGCGGCGCCACCGCACCGTTGATCTTGGCGCCGACGCAGTGATTGCCGACCTCGGTATGAACGGCGTAGGCAAAGTCGAGCGGTGTAGAGCCAGCACGAAGCGCCATGACCTCGCCCTTGGGCGTAAAGACAAAAATCTCCTGGTCAAACAAGTCGACCTTCAGCGAGTGCAGGTATTCCTTGGCGTCGGTGATCTCGTCAGACGCAGCCCAATCGAGCGAATGTTTGAGCCAGTTAATCTGGTCGTCTAGACGCTGGGCATCATTAGTCTTAGACGCAGACGATCCGCCCGACTTCTTATAGAGCCAGTGGGCGGCGATGCCGTACTCGGCCTGCTCGTGCATCTCGTAGGTTCGAATCTGAATCTCGAGCGGGCGGGCCGTGGGGCCGATAACCGTCGTATGGAGCGACTGGTAGTTATTGACCTTGGGCATGGCGATATAGTCTTTAAAGCGACCGGGCATGGGATGCCACAAGGTATGCACGGCGCCAAGCGTGGAATAGCAATCGCGCACCGAATGAGTGATGACGCGCAGCGCCACCAGGTCGTAAATCTCGGAGAACTCCTTGCCCTTGCGCTTCATCTTTTGATAGATGGACCAATAGTGCTTGGAACGACCGTTGATCTGAAAGCCCTCAAGACCAATGCGATTGAGCTCATCGGTGAGCGTCTTGATGGTCTCGGCCAGATAACGCTCGCGAACCTCGCGCGACTCGGCTACCATGCGCGCGATGCGCTGGTAGGCATCGGGCTCCAAGTAGAAGAAGGACAGGTCCTCGAGCTCCCACTTGATAGAGCTCATGCCCAGGCGGTCGGCCAGAGGCGCGTATACGTCCATGGTCTCGCGCGCCTTAAACAGACGGCGGTCCTCGCGCAGGGCGGCAAGCGTGCGCATGTTATGCAGGCGGTCGGCGAGCTTGACAATGATGACGCGAATGTCCTTGGACATGGCAAGGAACATCTTGCGCAGCGTGAGGGCCTGCTTCTCGTCCATGCTGTCGACTTCGATGTTGGTAAGCTTGGTCACGCCGTCGACGAGTTCTGCCACGGTTTCGCCAAACAGGCCGGAAACATCGGTAAGCGAGGTCTCGGTATCCTCGACGGTATCGTGCAGCAGCGCGGCGCACACCACATCGCAGTCCATCTTGAGGTCGGCCAGAATGATGGCAACCTCGACGGGATGGTTAATGTACATCTCGCCCGAGCGGCGCTTTTGGTTGCAGTGCTTCTCGGCGGCAAAGCAGTAGGCCTGCTCCACCTTGGAGAAGTCATCCTCATTCATATATTTGAGGCACAGGCGCTCCAGCTTGTCGTAGCTGTCCGCCATAATCTCGGGCGGCAGCTCATCGGCATGCTTATAGTGCTCCATCTCCGAAAACGGCTGGAGGGTGGAATCATGGGCGATACGGGCTGCGGCATCCATCGAGGTCCCCTTCCCCTAGGCCCGCGGTACGATCGGGCGGTTAACTTTGGCTAGCATATCAGAAGCGCACGAATCGAGTGCCCAGCTCCGAAAAGCCGTGAACTCCATGCGCGAGCGCAAGCCCTCCAAATAGCGAATTGACCTGCTTAATTGCACGCGACCGGGGTTTTCTGCCATTGAGATGCGACGCGTATCGTCAAACCCCGAAACGCGACAGAAACCGAGCTCTTCGAAGATTCCCAAGCCGCTTGCCACCGAGCGCTCATCGACCGGCGTGCGCGCGTCGATTGCAAGGCACATCTGCGCAATGTCGATATCGCTTGCGCAGAATGAATCGTCCCCTGTCTTGCCACGGTTGGAGCGCCACATGGTCTGCAGCGCACGATAGAGCGTGACGAGCTCATCGCGCTCGGGCGCGTAACAATCGAGCAGGCGCTCGTTAATGCGAGCGTCGCGCGACGAATAGAGCAGGTGAATCACGGCAGGCTGTCCATCGCGACCGGCACGGCCACTCATCTGGTTAAACTCAATCGCACCAAACGGCATGTGGTAGAGCACGACATGACGGATATCGGGCAGGTTGACGCCCTCACCGAAGGCCGAGGTTGAAACGATGCAGCTGAGACTTCCGTCTCTAAAGGCTTCCTCAACACGACGGCGATCGGAGCGCGCAAGCCCGGCGTTATAGAACGCGATCTGGGTCGCACAGTCGGGCACGCGTTTGCGCAACGTCTTGGCAAGCGCCACGGACTGGTCGCGTGAGTTCACGTAGATAACGGTCTTCTCCCCCGTCGCCACGATCGACACCAGGCGATTTTCGCGGCTCGCAAGGTCTCGGTCATCCTCGAGCTGCAAGTTCTCGCGCACCGTCTCGTCGACCACCGTGCGGGTAATCGGTAGCACGCGGGCGAGCTCGGCCACAACCGGAGCCGTTGCGGTGGCAGTCGCGGCCATGACAACGGGGTTGCCCAGGGCCTTGAGAATATCGGGCATGTCGAGGTATGCGCTCCGGTCACCGCCCTTGGCAAGACCGGCATGGTGTGCCTCATCGATAACGACAAAGCCGATACGTCCAGAACGCGCAAAGCGATCGCGATGGATGGAAAGGAACTCAGGCGTCGTGAGAACGATGCCGGTGCGACCCGAAGCCAGGCCGGCAAACACGTCATCGCGCGCGGCTTCCACGGTCTCGCCGGTCAGCACGCCTACGCCAATGCCGAGCGCGGCCATCGTCGACGAGAGGTGATAGGCCTGGTCGGCAACGAGCGCGCGCAGCGGATAGACAAAGATACTCGCACGCCCGCGAAGAACCGCCTCGCGCGCGGCATGCACATGGAAGATGAGCGACTTGCCGCGGCCCGTTCCCATAACCGCCAAGACACTCTGGTGATCGGCCAAGGCGTCGAGCGCCTCAACCTGCGCGCGGTGCGGCTGGTTCGATCCGATAAAGCTGTGAATGAGTGAGCGCGTGAGCTCGGTATAGGAAAGCTGGGCGAGCGTCTCGCGCTTGCGCAACTCCAGGCGCAGGCCGGAATCCGCCGGCTGCACGCCACGACGAAGCTCGCATGCCGGATCGTCGACGCTGGGCAGCGTGGTATCGCGGACCAGAACATCCTTGACCATGAGCTTGGGCTTCACACGACCCTGCCAATGCTCGGCAACGGCCTCGAACACCAAGTCGACAGCGCTGTCGCAATTGATAAGCCTATCGATCTGCGGCACACGAAACATGATGGCCGGCACACTCGCGGCGCCATCCGTCGCCACAAAGCGCATGTGCTCGCCGGTCTTACCCACCACGGCGCGATCACGCATCGTCACGCCCTCGGCAGCCAGCAGCGGCACCTTATTACCCTGGCCAAACGGCTCAAGGCGGGAAATCTGCTCGATGGTCTCGATATTCAATTCGGAAAGGTCGACCGTGGCGGCAACCTCGTCGGTGTCCTCAAAGTCCTCGGCGGGAAGCTCGGACAACACGGCGGAAAGGCGACGACGAAACTCATCGAGCTTAGACGCCTCGATGGTCACGCCCACCGCACCGGCATGTCCGCCGCGGCGAATCAGCAGGTCGGAGCAGCGCTCGACGGCTTCGAACAGGTTGACCTTGCCCACCGAGCGACCCGAGCCACGTGCTATACCGTCCTCGATAGAGAAGAGCAACGCCGGCACGTGATATCGGTTGGTAAGGCGGCTCGCCACGATGCCTTTAACGCCCTCGTGCCAGCCCTCGCCACCCACGACGATTGCGCGACCGCCATCATAGGTCTCCTCGACCTTTGCCATGGCATCACGCGTGAGCTCCGCCTCAATCTCGCGACGCTGACGGTTGATCTCCTCGAGCTCGGCCGCCAGTGCACTTGCCTCGATAGGATCGCGGGCAAGCAGCAGGTCGAGCGCCAGCTTGGGATCGGCCATGCGGCCGGCGGCGTTTAAGCGGGGAATGAGCGAGAACGATAGACCGTCCGCCGTAATGGTAGAAAGGTCGGCCTTGGCGAGCGCTGCAAGCGCAATGTAGCCGGGACGAGCCGTCACGCGCATCTGTTGGATGCCCTCGGCGACCAACGCGCGGTTCTCGGCCGTCAATGGCATCATGTCGGACACGGTGCCCAGCGCCGCAACCTCAATCAGCGAACGCCAATACGACGGCTTGCCCAGACGCTCGCCCAAAACCTGCACCAGCTTGAGCGCCACACCGGCACCGGCAAGTTCACGCGAGGGTCCCTCATCCTCGAGCTTGGGGTCGGTCAGGGGCACGCCCTGCGGCACCTGGTCGGACGGCTCATGGTGGTCCGTAACCACCAGATCGATTCCCAGGCTCTCCAGATAGGAGACCTCATCCTTGGCCGCGATACCGTTATCGACGGTCACGATCAGATTGGGTTGGGCGAGCTCGTTGACGCGATCGAGCGCGGCGCGCGAAAGACCGTAGCCCTCGTCAAAGCGGTGCGGGATGAATGGTGTGACATCGGCGCCAAACGTCCGCAGCGCCTCGGTCAGCAGACAAGTCGACGTAATGCCGTCGACGTCAAAATCACCAAAGACGGCGATGCGTTCGCGGTTGCGGATGGCGTGCTCGACACGATCGGCAACAACCGACATGCCCGGAATGACGAGCGGATCGGCCCAATCACGGTCGAGCGAAGGCGTCAGAAATAGCTGTCCCTCCTCAATCGAGGCAATGCCGTGCGCAACCATAATGCGCGCCACCAGCCTGGGTATGCCCAGGCCAGCCGAAAGCTCCTTTTCGAGCTCGGGGTTTTGCCGAGCAACCGCCCAGCGATGCGTCGTCTTAAGCGATGACATGAGCGCCCACCCCCGATAGGGGCAGGTCGCCGCGATACCTCTCACGGTTCATAGCGATGAGTCCTCTGTGTATGCCCGCTTCGGCAGGCAGATCTGTTGAACGGGTTTATTATACCGTGCGGCACGGACGCAGAGCCTCGCAGCACGCCGTGGTTTCGGTAAACGATGCCGGTAATAGCCTCGAAATAATCGAGCGTTTCTAACGCACGGACGCATGCGAGCGTCTAGCATATCCATTCAAAACGGATTTACGAGCAAAGGGAGTCACAAGAGCAGATGAAGCAATGGGTTGGACTGGGAAAGTTCCTCGCGGGGCATATGCAGGTCATCGTTCCGATTTGCGTAACGCTCGGTGTGCTCTTTCCCCAGCAGATCGGCGTACTTAAGCCCATCGTTCCCGCTCTCTTCGCCTTTATGACGTTCCAAGGCGCGCTCAGCAACACCTTCCACCAGGTAGCCGAGGTGTTCCGCCGTCCGCTGCACCTGATTTTGGCGCTGCTCGTCTCGGCGGTGCTTATTCCCATAGCAGCTTATGCCATGGGATCGCTGTTCTTTGGCTCCAACCCCAACCTTGTCTGCGGCATCGTGCTCGAGTACAGCGTACCCGTGGCAGTCACTGCCTTTATGTGGATTAGCATGTTCGGCGGCAACGGCCCGCTCGCGCTCACCATTATCCTGACGTCCTCGGTTATCTCGCCTGTGACGATTCCGCTCACGCTGAAGCTCTTGCTGGGTGCCACCGTCTCGATCGATGTGCCGAGCATGATGCAGGACATGGCCTTTATGATCGCCATCCCCGCCGTGCTCGGCATCGTGATCAACGAGCTCACGCGTGGATGGGGACACGAGAAGCTCTCCCCCGCGCTCTCGCCCGCCTGCAAGTTCATGATGATGGGCGTTATCGCCTCCAACTCCACCGCCATGAGTGAGTACGTGCTGCACATGAACGCGGTGCGTCTGGAAGTCGCCCTCTTTATTTTGACCTTCGCCATCAGCGGCTTTGTCGTCGGCATTCTGGTCGCCCGCGCACTGCATCTGCCATATAGCGAGACGACTACCATGTGCTTTACCTGCGGCATGCGTAATATCTCTTCGGGCGCCGTCATCGCCACGCAGTACTTTCCGGGCGAAGTCGTGTTTCCCGTCATGTGCGGAACGCTGTTTCAGCAGGTACTCGCCTCGTTTATCGGGCATCTCTTTGAGCGTCTAACCGGCGAGGAGCGTGCCGCCCAGCGCAAGCGCGTCGAGGCCGGCCGCGACGCCATGGCACGCTAGACTGTCCGCATTACGCGGGTGTTAGTCCTGCTATTCGAGCGTTTCCAGATGCGCACGCAGACGCTCAGCATCGATATCGAGCGTTGTCTCGGCATTGACCTGGGCCAAACGATAGCCGACAAAGTAGGGCGAAACCACCCAACGCGGCAGCGCCTTGGCAATGGTCCGACCGCCCAGGTGATAGAAGAACAAGTTGTACGACTCTGCGCGGCCACCGTGGTGCTCGTTCAGGATATAGCGCAGAGCTACCTGGATCGCATCGGCGAAGAGATCCGCCTCGGCTTGGTCTCGCATGCCATCGCTGGCGGCGATTCCCTGTGGGGCTGAAACGTTAATCTCAAAGAACCCCATGATCGGTTCGGTTGAGATGTTGACCGAGATTCTCCCCTGTTGCCAGACATTGATGCCTTCGAAGTTGGCGGGGACTAGTGCCGCATAGCCGTCTTCCTGCTCCAAACCCACAATCTGCATGTGCGGATGAACGAGACTACCGCCCGAGAGCGGACCCTTGTTTTTATACATGAGCACGCTTCGATACTGTTGTGAATCGATCATCTGCTGCCAGCAACCCAGGGCAAACCGCATCACATGATGCAGCTCGTCCGGCGTATAGGTCACCAGGTCGGCATCGTGATCGGCCGACTCGATCAGCACGGTTTGACGGGTGGCGCGCAGGGTTTTGAACTTATTCTCGAGCCAGATACAGCCACCGTCGCGCCGGATGATATTGGCGAGTTCCTCGGTATCGCAAAAGGGGCACGCGGTGCCAGGGCGCCGGTTATCGTCGGGCTTACCGTTCGCCTGCTGAACGTCAAATACCAGCGCCACGGGTTATACCTCCAGCGGCACGATCTTGGTGCCATGGAGCTCGGAGACGCCCAGTGCCGCCGCCACGGTATCGCGGTTGGCCGTGGAAATGCCGCCGCCGGGAAGGATGGTCAAGCGGTCACCCGCATACTCGATCAAGCGGGCCAGGTTTTCGAAGTTGTCCTCGATCGGCGTACCGACAGCGCCACCATGCGTCAGGATGCGTGTGATGCCGCAGTCGACGAGTATGTCAATCGCGTCGAGCTGGGCCTCGGGCGAGAGCTGGTCAAACGCCATGTGGAAGGTGATGTCGATGGGCTCACGCTTGCATTCCTCGGTCGCGCAGCCCGCGGCCATCACGAGGGCGCCCAACGTAAGCTCGTCGAGCGCCCATCCGCCAGCGCAGGGCTTGCAGCAGCCAAAGACCAAGCCGTCAACGCCGGCGCTTACGGCAAGGCCCAGGTCCATCTCCATCATACGCAGCTCGTCCTGGTCGTAGTGAAAGTCGCCGCCACGCGGGCGAATCATGCACATCACTCGCGCATCATGCTCGTGAGCATAGCTGACCGCAGCGCTGATAACGCCGGCCGAGGGCGTGGTACCACCGACGGCAAGGTTGTCGCACAGCTCGATGCGCCTTGCACCGGCATCAATAGCCGCCGGCACCCGCTCATAGTTTTCGGCACAAAACTCGTACAGCATAGATAGACCCCCAGATGACAAACGTTTTCCGATGGGCATTGTCGCACGCCCCCATGAAGTTGCGGTGGAATAGGGACTGTTTTGGCCTCTGAGACTCCCATTTAGTCCCTATTCCACCGCAACATAAAGGGGGCAACGCCGCGGGCAGAGGACGGGCAGCGAGCGGGCACCAGAGCGAACAAATTGGCATGAAAAGAGGACGGCATAGACCTTCTGGTCATG
>URMR01000045.1 GCA_900548935.1 uncultured Collinsella sp. | reverse complement strand
CTTTTTAACAGTTTATGTTAAATTTACTTTGCCGGCAAGTAATCACAGCATACTGCAACCGAAACCCCTCTAGATTGGAGAGGATTATGTTCAGTACTGTTAAGTCGTGTAAGCTCTTGGTTTTCCTCGGCCTCGCTCTTTGTCTGTTGCTGCCGGGAGCCCCCGCTTTTGCGGATACCCCGATGCCTCCTTCCCAGGAGAGCAGCCAGTGTGCCCTCGTTGAGCCCCTCGGGTATACGGACGACGTCGTCGATACCTACTGGAGCTACAGCTGTCCTCGCGGCGTAAGCGGGCACAGCATCTCGATGTTCAACATCTCTTACAAGACGATCTCCTACCGAAATGGCTATCGCCGATCCGCGCATCATAGGGAATCCCGCCTCGCTGCAATGTGCTCCTGTGGTGTTCTTGGCACAACTGATAAATGGCAATTTGTCTATAGCACCTACTAGATGCGAGGAAGGGCCGAGCATTTTGTTCGGCCCCTCTGTTCCGACTGGATGAGGTTAAGGTTGGCGATGAATATGCTCAAAATCTCGAAGGCGATCTTTAGGTCGCTTCTCTCCTCCAGGTCGCTCTGTGTTGTCGTTGTTGCGTTGATGGTTCTTTGTGCTCTGCCCGTCTTCAGGAGCGCGGCTGGCATCGACGGACGGGTCGAATACCTCGAGTCGGGAATAACCCGTGTTGAGCAGGAATTGTCAGCATCCTATGCGGATGCGCTTGTGAATGCGGGGGAGGACGGTGTCTATACCTCTTCATCAAGCATGCCCGCGCTTCTGTACCCTCTTGCCGCGGGACGTCTTATCTTGGCACCGCTCTCTCCCCTACTTCCGTTTCTGCAGATATCGGATGGAGAGTACACCTATTATGACGGATCGAAGGAGTACTTGCTATGGGTCGCAACGGCCGTTGCCGTCTCGTTCCTTGCCGCGCGTCTTAACAAACGTGAAAAGCTCATCATCCAGGCACCGATGGGCGAGCTGGGTAGACTTGTTGCATCGAGCGTATGGGCGAGTGTTTTTGCAATGCTTGCCGTCCTCGCCATCAATCTTCCAGGGATAATCGCCGCGCTTGTGAAGAATGGCCCGGGCTCGCCGTTCTATCCGATAGGCTACATTCAATATGCGACTCCGGTTATCAAACCGGCTTGGCTGGTGTTCGCGCAGACGGCCATCTTGCAATTCTTGGTGGCAGCGTTCATCTCGCTTGTCGTTCACCTTGCCGTGAAGATTGCCAATAACCCTACGCTTGGAATCGTGTTCGTATGTGCCCTGATGGGGGTGACGATGGTTCCCGGGTATTACGGAAGATCCATCGCTTTACGTGAGTTCGCCCTGTTGAATCCCCTTACGTATGCGAACACTGAGTTGACCGTCGGCGCCTATAGCCCGTACCCGACAACGCAGATAGTGAATCTGCCTGGACTTTGCTTCGAGCGTGGCGCGATTGCCCTCGTATGCGCAATCGGGATCGAGGTGCTGGCAATTAGCCTGCTTTGCGTTGCTGGAAAGAGCGGCCGCGCGTGCCCGATATCCCCGATTTGTCTTGAGAGAGGTTCCTTCACTGCATCGAGAACGGCAACTCGTTCGAGCGCTTGTGCCTCCGCCGTTGCATACGTAAGAACGATGGGGAAACTGCTCCTGCGTTCTCCTACCCTCGCCGTATGCGCGATTGCAATGTCGACGACGATGCTGGCCCCGGCTCTGGTCGAGATGTTTCCTGACGCTGATAACGTTTCCGCTGTTCGGTATAGGGATGGAGAGCTCCGTTCAATAGATCGGTATCTAGAGCAGAACGCTGCGAATATGGACGTCGAGGGCAAAGCGGCCCTGGAAGACATGCGGGATGCTCTTTCGGGTTTCGTGTACGCGCCTATGCCTGCGGAGGGGTTTCGAAGCCTTGCGACGTACGAGCGCGCTCGAGGTGAGCTGGGCGCGGCAGATGCGACTCTCCTGCAATCGATCGGAATCGAGCCGGAGACTCCTTCTCGTGCGGAGGCGCGCGCCCTTCTGCTTGAGTCGATCGCGAGCTTGCCGGACCCCAAGGTTTACGAGTTAAGTACGAAGATGCCCCCATTAATCCTCCTTTCGTATCTCCAGGCAGCGCTTCCCTCCTTATTTTTGCTGTTGCCCGTGGTTGTCACATCGCTCGCGTGCACCCACCTGCAGTGTCGTTCCCTTCTGGTTCTCCAGATCCCCGCAACAGCGCATGTGCGTTTTCTGACGGCTGTTGCGCTGGCTCTCCTGCTTGGCTTGGTGCTGCTTTTGGTGTCGATGGTTCCCGCTGTCGTTGTGTCCGTGATTAAGAACGGTGCGGGTGGATCGGAGTATCCCGTCGCTCTCATTCGGGCGGGAGCTTCGACAACGTCCATGGTGGGGGAGGCGGTGTTGTGCAGTATTCCGTTGCTGGTCATGGCATACGGCGTGATTTCCGTCGTCGCTGCGTTGACAGCAGCGATTAGCCGCAACCCCGTTGTCACCGGAATGGTTTGCGCGGTTCTCTTGGTGTTGGGTTCGTTGAGCGCTCATGTTGAAAGCGTGGGCATGGGCGTCGCGCTGCTGGCTCCATTCGCCTCGTTTGATCCCGCTTCCCAGGTGGGGACGATTGGGTTCCTTGGGCGAGGGACGAACGCGATGCCTTTTGGAGAGGTCGTCGGCGCATCGGGCGCTCTGCTGGTGGTCTTGGGCGCCGTATCTCCGTTGATGGTGCGCCTGAGTGTTCCAAA
Organism: uncultured Collinsella sp.; assembly: GCA_900548935.1. Lineage (GTDB taxonomy): Bacteria > Actinomycetota > Coriobacteriia > Coriobacteriales > Coriobacteriaceae > Collinsella. The sequence goes on along the minus strand of URMR01000045.1, from coordinate 8,975 downwards.
GATCGAAAGGGGATGATCTCGATGATTGACCTTCAAACGCTGACGATCTCTTATGGAAAGAAGGTGCTCGTAGATTCGGTGAACGCTGAGTTTGCCCCGGGTACGGTCTACGGTCTCGTCGCTCCGAACGGGCATGGAAAGACGACGTTGCTGCGTGCGATGGCAGGTTTGCCGGGTCCTCGCGTGGACGGGAGCATCGTTCTGGATGAGGTGCAGGGTACGGGTGCGAGAGAGGTCCGTTCTATGATCTTCTATGCACCTGGTGAGGGGACGCTGCTGTATCCCGGATTGCGTGCGGAAGATCACCTCAAGATGGTTTGCGATATGTGGCCGCATGCTCGCGATATCGAAGAGATAGTGGAACAAACGCAGATAGGCGAGTTCGCGAAGATGAGGATCCGCACTCTGAGCCAGGGCATGAAGCAGCAGCTTACCCTGGCGATTGCGTATGCGACGGGCGCGCGGTACCTTCTATTAGATGAGCCCATGAACGCGCTCGACCCCAGCAGGGTGGACTTGCATTCCGAGATTCTCAGGAAGCTGGCCGATTCTGGTACGTGCATCATCATGCCATCCCACATCTTGGATTCGGTCGATAGGCTGTGCGATGAGATTCTGTTTTTGAAGGATGGGAGGCTCATTAGAAGCATTCCGCAAGATGATGCTGCGCCGAAGTCTCCTGGATCCCATTTCGCAAAGCCTGCCGGACGCGCCGAGGGTGCGCTAAGCACGTATCGGCGACTCTACGAAAAGGGCGGGTAGAAATGCAAGTTAAAAATCTATGTGGCCAATGTGATACCGTTGAACCCGCATATCGATACCGCTCAGCCATTCGCCTCGCCCCCGTCGCACGTATCTTCATCCGGTCTGTTACTTTTAATCTAACAATTCTTTGAGGAACGTAGGTGCTTCTAAATGTACTGTCGACTTCTTCTCAAACTAATCCTAAGAGACAAGGCCGCATGGATTTGTGCGCTCGTTCTCGCTGCAGCCTTTTCCGTCCCCATTGCGTTCAATTCACCCATCTACGGGCCCTTCTTTATGAAACAGGGCATGCAGAGCTTTGTCGACGCATTCAATACGCGCGCGCCCCAGGCCAGCGGCACAGACCTATCTCCAGAGCAGCAAAATGACGCGGAGCTTGCAAGATACGCGAACGCCGCCCTTGCCGCTCAAACCGACGCCGCCTTTCTCGATTCTGCCGAGAGCTACTACGCGCTCATGGGCGAAGGCTTCCAATCCGGGTCCATCGTGGGAGACCAAGAGACCAATGACGCAGCGCTCGCATATTGCCGTGCCCTGAGCAGCTCCGGCATCACGGATATCCCGGCCTCCGCAAACGACCTGCCATTCCTTTCCTTCCTGCCTTACGCCATTGCCACGGCGCCGTCTTTCCTTCCCTTCATCCCCTTCCTTCTCTCGTCGATACTCGTGCTCGGCGCCACAAGGCCCGGGACCCTGGCGGCGAAGGCGCCCGTGCCCAAATTCCGGCGCCTTATCCAGATCGTGTTTTCGATAATCGTCGCGGGGACCGCGATGCTCCTCGCCGGCCTCGCACCCGGGGGCATTTACGCCTTGGTCCTAAACGGCTTCGGGCAAATTGGGTACCCGATCGCCTTCTTCCATGACGGCGCGCTTGCCACCACGACCGCGGGAGACGTCTTCACAGCCCTGCTTATCGCGCTTCTTGCGGGCGGAACCTTGATATCCGTTTGCTCCGCCGTCCTATCGACCGCAACGAGGCGCGTCCTCGCGGGCCCCCTTGCCTCCGCGCTGCTTGTCGCGGCCCCGGCATTCCCGTTACTGTCCGATTCGGCGCTGGAGCATAACGCCGCGCTCAATCTCCTGCCGCTGGCCGTGTTCTCGCCTATCGAGGCAACGGGTTACGTGGGATGCTTCCCGACGGAATTCATTGGCTCCGGTTCAGGCAGAGCATCGATGCTTGCCGTGGCCCTGGCATACGTCGCGGTCTTTTTTGCGGTCGGCGCCGTTGCGACACGTTCGCCCAAACAGTCTGGACCCGCGAAAAGGCACCATGGGCTCGAGCTTCTGGACGTGAGCGTGGGGTACGGAAGCACGACGATACTTTCAATCGGGTCGCTTTTCCTGAGCCCGGGAACGGCGGCGGGCCTCGTTGCTCCCAACGGCTCGGGGAAAACCACCTTTCTTGAAGCGCTGTCGGGCCAATTTCCCACCCGTATCCGCTCGGGAAGCCTGGTGGCAGACGGAATCAGCCAACGTCGATCAGCCGAATTTGCAGAACTCGTCTACCTGAGCTCTTCGGGCGGCACGGATCTCTATCCCACGCTATCGGCCATCGAGCACCTTGCTTTCGTTAGGGAGGCGTGGAAATCGGCCGCCGACATCGACTCGCTCTGCGACTCCCTCGGAATCTCCCCATATCTCGACAAGCCGACCCGTAAACTCTCGACAGGAATGAAGCAGCAGGTAAAGCTTGCCATGGCGATAGCGACCGATTGCCCGTACCTCATCCTCGATGAACCGCTGAACGGCCTCGATCCGGGAAAGCGGAAAACCTCCTGCGACGCGATGCGCAGCGAGGTGGCGCGGGGACGCAGCGTGCTCATTTCAAGCCATCTGCTCGACGACCTGGCAGACCTTACCAACTCGTTCTACTTCATCGAGGCCGGCACGCTCGTGGAAAAGATCAAGTCGTCCTCGCAGACGCTCAAGCAGGAATACCTCGATACATACGAGGGAGGTGAATGACATGAAACTATTTGAACAGCTGAAGTCCAATGCGTCGCGCATGGCTGTCTATGCCATCCTCGTGGCAACGGCTTTATGCGGAATCGCGGCACCCGTCTATGCGCTCAACGGGGAGAAAGGCGATGTCGAACCCGCGTACATGGCTTCGACGGTTAAGGACCGGTACAAAGCCTTCTCTGGAGACACGTTTTACGTAGCAGAGTACGACACGACCTACCGTCAGCTTCGCTACAACAAGGGCTACGACTATCTAGGCGCAGAGGCAATCAGCTATACGTCGGGTTGGTACCGCTCCAACTATGGACACATAACCCAGTTCAAGTGTAACTACCGTGTGTACAACTAAAGCAACCGGCCGGGACGAGGGGTGACGCAAAAGCGTCGCCCCTCGTTTTTAACCATGTCAACTGAACCTAGTTCAGTTTGGTTGATTTCCGATCTCAGCCGAACACATTGAGCGGAAAGGCCGTTCCCGCAGCCAGTCGAACGTCCCCGGGGCCCTTCTCAGGCCCCGGGGACGGCATTTTCCCAGTTGAAGGAACGGTGGAGATGTGTTTCGATGGGTCAGATTCGTGTCGTTCCGAAAAGACCGTGAACCTTTTGTGGGACGCGCGGTGCCGTGGTACCATAGCCGAGTTTGTTGTCTTGGTCGGAAACCAAGACGCCTTATGCGCTGATCGGTAACCAGCGCCTGACCAATAAGGAGTCCTACCATGAAGCAGGGTATCCATCCCCAGTATGTCGAGTGCACGGTGACGTGCTCCTGCGGCAACACCTTCAAGACGCACGCTACCGTGTCCGAGATGAAGGTTGAGCTTTGCAACGAGTGCCACCCGTTCTACACCGGCCAGCAGAAGTTCGTCGACACCGGTGGACGCGTCCAGCGCTTCGCCGACAAGTTCGGTGGCGCCGCTGCCGCCCAGCTCAAGAAGGCCGAGGAGGCCAAGGCTGCCAAGGCCGCCAAGGCTGCTGAGGCCGAGGCTGCTCGCAAGGCCGCCGCTGAGGCTAAGGCTGCCGAGAAGGCTAAGCGTGCTGCTAAGTTTGCCGAGGAGGCTGCCAAGCAGGCCGCCGAGGCTCCCGCAGAGGCTCCCGTCGAGGAGGCCGCTGCCGAGGCCGAGACCACCGAGGCTGCTGAGTAAATAGCTCGCCGCGGAAACACTCGCATTCATGGCATAAGGGCCGCGCATCCATTTGGGTGCGCGGCCCTTTTCTATTTGATGCAAAACCTGCCAAAATGAACCTGTCACTTTTTAGAAGGTTATCGTTAGGGGGTTGCGTGGACACGACGACGCTACATGGGCACGCTCGCGCGGCAGCGAAGAAGCGAGCGCTCGATGCGGCATTTTTTAGGAAGGGCATTGCCGTCGCGGCATTATCGAGCTGCATGTACGCGCTATATACGGCGTTTGTTACCGCCGGTCAGCTCTTTGGCGTCTGGACAAATTGGTTTGGCACGCTTGACCCCGCCTGCCTGCTCGTCGTGTTTATCCTGCCCACCATTGCCTCGGGTATCAACGACGTGCTCAGCGCCGTCTGGGCAACAGGTTTTACCGCCAAACAGGGAAAGATTGCCGACCTCGGCCGTTGCATCGCCTCAAAGCCCGGCATCATAGTCATCGCGGCGGCCGCCCTCGGCGGACCCATTGCCGCTGCTGCCTATGTGATCGCGCTCTCGCAGGCGGGGACCCTTGCCGTGCCCATTGCGGCGCTCAATCCCGCAATCGGCGCGATTCTTGCTCGCATCTTTTACAAGCAGCCGCTCGGCCTCCGCGTCGGTGTCGGCATCGGCATCTGCGTGATTGCTGGCGCCATGATCGGCGGCGCCGGGCTTGGCGGTCAGCCGGCGCCCGGTATGGCCCTCGGCTTGGGGCTGGCATTGCTTGCCGCCCTGTGCTGGGGCGTCGAGGGCTGCGTGGGCGGTCGCGCCACCTGCATGATCGACCCCCAGATCGCCATCAACATCCGCCAGCTCGTCTCTGGCCTCGGAAATCTGTGCCTGGTATTGCCCGTTCTTACGCTGGCATGCGGCGAGCCCCTGGGGCAGAGCTACGCCTATGTCGCCCATGCGCTCATGGACGGCTCCTCGATCGCCTTTTCGCGTGCTCGGGTTTTGCCGCCTATTTTTCGTTTATGAGCTGGTATCGCGCGAACGCTATGTGCGGCACGGCGCTGGGCATGGCCATCAACGGTACCTATACCTTTACGGCGCCGCTGCTCACGTGGGTCATTGTCGGCTTGGTCTTGGGCTTTGACGGCTATGCGTTGCCGTCGGTCGCCTGGATTGCGGCGGTCGTCAACCTGCTGGGCATCTGTCTTATCGCCGTGAATCCCCTGGATGCGGTTAAAAAAGTCGGAGGATCGGATGCTGCCGCTTAACTATGCCATGCTCAAGTACTTTACCCGTCACGACGAGGCCTGCGTTGATGACGTCATGGCAGAGCTTGCACCCGAATACGCGTCATTTGCCGCATTCACCAAGTCGCGTATGCAAGAGGCGCTCATGACCGCGCATAAAAACGGCCTGATCGACGAAGTCCGCTATGATTTGGATGCCGAGGACGAGCTCCGTGTTTTCTATCGGGCAGACCGTGCCCAGCAAAGGACCATCAACGCCTACCTGGGCTCATGACCGACCTCAATAAATCCGTCCCAAATTGGCAGGCTGTCGTAGTTATTACGTGGTCGAGCGTGTCGACCGCATAGGCGGCGCCTTGTTTGGCTAAAGTACAAATATCTGTGTTTAACTCGTCCAAGGTTTCATGCCGCGGGCGATGGCCAAAAAGGAAAACCACATGGGATTCATGTCAAAGCTGCTGTCCTTTGGATCCGATAAGGACCTCAAGCGCTACTACAAGATCGTCGACAAGATCAACGGTCTTGAGCCCCAGTTTGAGAAGATGACCGAGGAGGAGCTCCGCGCCCAGACCGATAAGTTCCGCGAGCGATACGCCAACGGCGAGTCGCTCGACGACATGCTCCCCGAGGCCTTTGCCACCGTGCGCGAAGCTTCTAAGCGCACCATGGGCATGCGTCACTTTGATGTACAGCTCATCGGCGCCATGGCGCTGCACGAGGGCCACATCGCCGAGATGAAGACCGGCGAAGGCAAGACCCTCGTCTCCACGCTGGCCGGCTATCTCAACGCTATCGCCGGTAAGGGCGTGCACGTTGTCACCGTCAACGACTACCTGGCCAAGCGCGACTCCGAGTGGATGGGCCGCATCTACAAGTACCTGGGCATGACAGTCGGTCTGCTGCAGAACAACATGCCGCTCGAGCTCAAGCGCCCAGCCTACCAGGCCGACGTTACGTACGGCACCAACTCCGAGTTCGGTTTCGATTACCTGCGCGATAACATGGTTACCCGCCCCGAGCAGCGTGTGCAGCGCGGCCACAACTACGCCATCGTCGATGAGGTCGACTCCATCCTGATCGACGAGGCGCGTACCCCGCTCATCATCTCGGGCGCCGGCACCAAGTCCGCCAGCACCTACAAGGACTTCGCGCGCGCTGTGCGCGGCCTTGAGCGCGGCGAGGACGTCTCGCACGACATGCTCACCGCCACCGAGGACGTGGAGCCCACGGGCGACTATGTCATGGATGAGGCCAAGCACACCATTGCCGCCACCGAGCGCGGTCTTAAGAAGATCGAGCGCCGCCTGGGCATCGAGGACATCTACGCCGACCTCTCCGGCCAGCTGGTCAACCACCTGCAGCAGGCGCTGAAGGCCCAGTACATGTTTCATCGCGACAAGCAGTACGTGGTCACCAACGGCGAGGTTAAGATCGTCGATGAGTTCACCGGCCGCATCATGGAAGGCCGCCGCTACTCCGAGGGCCTGCATCAGGCCATCGAGGCCAAAGAGGGCGTGCTCGTGCGCGAGGAGAACCAGACACTCGCCACCATCACCCTGCAGAACTACTTCCGTCTGTATGACAAGCTCTCTGGCATGACCGGCACGGCACTTACCGAGGATGCCGAGTTCCGCGAGATCTACAAGCTGCCCGTCGAGGTCATCCCCTCCAACAAGCCCGTGCAGCGCGTTGACCACGAGGACCTTGTGTACCGCACCATCCAGGCCAAGTACAACGCCGTCGCCGACGACGTTGAGCGTCGTCACGCCAAGGGCCAACCGGTCCTGGTGGGCACCGTCTCCATCGAGAGCTCCGAGAAGCTGTCCGCCGCCCTCACTAAGCGCGGTATCGCGCACGAGGTCCTTAACGCCAAGCATCACGAGCGCGAGGCCCATATCGTGGCCCAGGCCGGCCGCTATGGCGCCGTGACCATCGCCACCAACATGGCCGGCCGTGGTACCGACATCTTGCTGGGCGGCAACCCCGACGAGCTGGTGCGCGAACGCCTGGAGTACGAGGGCCTGACCATGGAGGACGTGACGCCCGAGCAGCTCGAGCAGTTTAACGCCGAGGCCAAGGAGACCTGCAAGGCCGAGCGCGAGCGTGTGCTTGCCGCCGGCGGCCTGACCGTTATCGGCACTGAGCGCCATGAGTCCCGCCGTATCGACAACCAGCTGCGTGGCCGTTCCGGCCGTCAGGGCGATCCGGGCGAGACCCAGTTCTACCTGTCGCTCGAGGACGATCTGATGCGCCTGTTTGGCGGCGACAAGATGGACCGCGTCTCCAAGATGATGGTCACGGCCGATATGGGCGACGATATGCCGATCCAGCACAAGATCATCTCTAAGGCCGTCGAGAGCGCCCAGCACAAGGTCGAGAGCATCAACTTCTCCATGCGTAAGAGCGTCCTTGAGTACGACGACGTCATGAACAAGCAGCGCCAGGTCATCTACGCCGAGCGCAACAAGATTCTGGACGGCAAGGACCTGACCGACCACATCACCGAGGTCATGCACGATACCGTGTACCGCTGCGTGCAGGAGTTCTGCACCAAGGACAGCCACGAGGGCGAGCGCGACCTGGAGGGCCTGCGCAAGTGGGTTGTGGAGCTCACCGGCCACATCGATACGCCGAAGTTCCCCGACGAGGATTATGAGGCCCTGGCTGCCGATGTCCTGGCTTACGTAGAGAAGTGCTACAACATGAAGGCCGAGCGCCTGGGCGAGGACTTGATGCGCGAGCTCAATACCCAGGTCATGCTGCGCGTCATCGATACGCGTTGGATGAACTACCTGCAGGAGATGGACTACCTCAAGACCGGTATCGGCCTGCGCGGCTTTGGCCAGCGCGACCCGCTGGTTGAGTACAAGACCGAGGCCTACGGCGCGTTCCAGATACTCGTCGATACCATGTACGAGGATTACCTACGCACTGTTCTGCGCATTGAGATCAAGGCTGCCCCGCAGGCTGTGGAGCACAAGGAGGAGCCCGCCCTTAAGGGTGCGCGCTTCTCTGGTCCCGCCGAGGTCGATGGCGACAACAGCGATTCGGTACTGCGCAAGCAAGCTCAGGTGCAGGCCCGTACCGCCGTCCAGGGTGGTCCGGCTGCCGTTAACAACGGTGGCAAGGTGACGACCTACCGCAAGTCCGAGAGCGATGACCCCTATGTCAACGTTGGCCGCAACGACCTGTGCCCTTGCGGTAGCGGTAAGAAGTTTAAGTACTGCCACGGCAGGAATCGTTAATGGCCAAGACTCTAGAGGTAACGCCCGCCGAGTTGGACGCGTTTGCGGACCGACTCGGCGAGGTCGAGTCGTACCTCCATTTGGACGAGAAGCGCACCCGCGTAACGGGGCTCGAGGCCAAAAGCGTCGCCCCGGGCTTTTGGGACGACGCCGATGCCGCTCGCGCCACGATGGAGGAGATTGCGCGCGCCAAGGAGGACATCGCCGCCGTGGATACCGCGCGCGGTGAGCTTTCCGATGCTCGTGCCGCGTTGGAACTTGCCGAGGAAATGGGCGATGACCCCGATGCCGCTGCGCTGCGTGAGGAGGCTGCCTCCACGGCGGAGCGCCTGTCCCGCGCCATCGACGAGCTTGAGCTTGCGAGCTGGTTTACCGGCGAGTTCGATCACGGCGACGCGATTGTGACCATCAAGCCCGGACAGGGTGGCTTGGAGGCCCAGGACTGGACCTTCATGCTCTTTAAGATGTACATGAAGTACTGCCAGCGCCGCGGTTGGAAAGTCACCATCAACGATTGCCCCGCGGCCGAGGTTATCGGCATCGATCGCGCGACCTTTACCGTCGAAGGCAAGGATGCCTTTGGCATGCTTCGTGCCGAGGCCGGAGTTCACCGCCTGGTGCGCATTAGCCCCACCGACGACAAGA
>URMR01000044.1 GCA_900548935.1 uncultured Collinsella sp. | reverse complement strand
AAGTTTGCTGCTCTACAGTCCTGCGCAAGACGGAAAGCACATTAAGTGCTTTCCTTTGCGTGCGGAACTCGCGACAAACTTAACCCCCGCCCTCAGCCCCGGAAACCCTCCCTGCCGTCACATTATTCAACCAGTTTTGCGGGCGTGCGCCGCTGCGCGGCTAGCCCGCGTGCTCCTCGGCGGGGTTGGTCTGATTGTTTTTGTTGAAACTCTGCCTTTGGCTCAAATGGAAACAGGGGACGCATCTGCATCCCCCGTTTTTGTTGCGGTTAGTCTAGGTCAATAAACTTGGTACTTATGATCTTGCCGTCTTTTACTAGCATTCTGGCCATGGTGGGGCCTCGGGTACCTCTGGGGTAGCTGGCGCTGCCTGGGTTGAGGACCAGGCAGCGGCCCACTTGGGCTTCTTTAGTTACGTGGGTGTGACCGTTGATGGCTACGTCTACGGACCCCACCGGGAGATCTTCGCGGTAGTGGGCTACGGCGAACTTGAGGCCTTCGTAGGTAAAGAGCGCCAAGCGGTCCACATCGGGGCCGTAGTCGCGGTAGTAGTCGTTATTGCCCAGCACCGCTCGCACGGGAGCGATGGTGCGCAGGCGCTCGTAGTCCATCTCCGACGTAATGTCGCCGGCATGGATAATCAAATCCGCACCCTTAAGCTCGTCCAGAAGCGCAGGCGAAAGATAGCCGTGGGTGTCCGAGATAATGTCGATACGCTTGACGCTTGCACTGTTCATGGGATCCCTTCCGCAAAACGATTTGATGCATTCATGCAAAAAGCCCCACGGCTCCGCAGACGATTTTGGTCTACAGGGCTGCGGGGCCGGTGTGCTAGAGGCTCAGGGCCTTTTTGAGCGGTACGACGCGACGGCGCGAAACCGGCACGCGTTCGTCGACGCCCGTAATGCCCAGCTGGATGGCGCCCGAGGGCACCGTCTCGACGTCCGTAACGCACGCCAAGTTGACGATATAGCGGCGGTGAACGCGGAAGAAGCCAAAGTCGCAGAGCTTGGCCTCGAACTGTGCCAGCGAGGTCGTCGACAAAAAGCGGTCATCGACCGTATAAATACAGGAGTAATCGTCCTTGGCCATGATAAAGCGAATGTCGTCCACGGGGATGAGGACCTTGCGGCCGCCCTTTTCCACCGGGATGCGCTCGATGGTCACCTTGCTGTCCGTAACCGGCTTGGTGCGTTGCATGACCTTCTCGATCGCGCGATCCAAGCGAGCTTCCTCGACCGGCTTCATCAGATAATCGACGGCATCCACGTCGAATGCCTCGACCGCATGGTCACTATACGCAGTCACAAACACAATCGCCGGCGGATTTTTGAGCTTATGCAGCGCCTCGGCAAGTTGCAGGCCCGAGGCACCGGGCATCGAGATATCGAGAAACACGACATCCACGCGACTTTCCATAAGCATCTCGATGGCGGAGCGGACGCTCGACGCCTCCGTGATCGTGCCGATCTTGCCCGTTTGCTCGAGCAGGAAGCGAAGCTCCGAGCGAGCCGGCGCCTCATCATCCACAATCATCGCACGCAGCATAGGGATAAAACCTTTCGTCAACTAACTACGCCGGGCATCCGTCGCATGACGTTGAGCCCGTAGCCTTTTATTTTACTCTTGAATGTCAAAGATGCTCTCTGACAAATCAAGATGAAGGAGCACTTTGGTGCCCTTGCCCGGCGCCGATTCGACACGCGTATAGGAGTGCGGCCCATAAAAGCGATGGATGCGCTCCGAAATATTGTGCATGGCCACACCGGCGCCGCCACCCTGTGGGGAGTTGGCGTCGGGACGGGCGGAGCGTTCGTCAAACAGTCTGGCAGCGGTGCCTTCATCCATACCCACGCCGTTATCGGCGACCGCAATTAAAATCGCATCTTCGCCATCCCTGTGAACCGACACATCGATCATCAGCGCATCGTCGTCGCCCATACCATGGCGCACGGCATTCTCGACGATCGGCTGAATCACAAATGCCGGCACCAGCGTGTCCTCGATGTCCTCGGACACATCGAAGGTCGCCAGCACGCGATCATCGCCAAAGCGCGCCTTCTCAAACGTCAGATAGCGCTTGGTCTGTGCGACCTCGCGCGACACGGGAATGAGCGAGCCCGAATTGTCGAGCGTGGCGCGATAGAACGAAGAGAACTCGCGCAGCAGCTCGCGGGCGCGCAGCGGGTCGGTACGCGTAAACGACGCGATGGTATTGAGCGTGTTGAACAGGAAGTGCGGGTTGATCTGCGCCTGCAGGGCACGCACCTCGGCACGGGCCGTGAGCTCCTTTTGCACCTCGAGCTCGTGGATGGCGAGCTGCGTGGACAGGATCTCGGCAAAACCCGAGGCGAGCGCATACTGGGTACGGTCGACGGCACGCGGGGTCTTGTAGTAGAACTTGAGCGTGCCGACGGTGCGGTCGCCCACCTTGATGGGCGCGATGATACCGGCAGGGACCTGGTTGTGCGAGCCATCCGAACCCACGACGTCCACCACGCGGTTGAACGACTGGACGATACCATGCTCGATGACGTAGCGCGTGGCAAGTGTGTGGATGGGCGAATCGGGCAGTAGCTTTTCCTCGAACTCGCCCGCGCAGGCCAGCACATTGCCCTCGTCGGTGATGGCAACCGTCATGGCACGTGTCTCGGGCAAAATGCGCTGGCACACCAGACGCGCCGACTCCTGCGTCAGGCCGCCTTTGATGTCCTCGAGCATGGCAGAAGCCACCGAGAGCGTCTCTTCGGTGTACTGCGAACGCACCGAATCGGGATTGAGCGTCAAATAGATAAAAATGCACAGAAAGATGCACAGCAGTGCGCAGGCGACCACAGTCGCGATCGGCTCAATCCCGGTCGCCAGGGCAAAAATAAAGTACACCAGCACGCAAATGGCACAGACAACGGCGATCACGCGAAAGATTGATATTGAGTTATCGCGCTGGGCGCGGCGGTCGATCATTCAGTCCCCTCCAGGATGCTGGTCAGTTGTGCGTCGCGCCAGAGCCCGTCCATAATCTTGGGCCAGAAGCTCTGGAAACGCAGGTAGCTTGCGGCGTTTTGGCGCGCGTAGGTCTTGGCCTCGTCAATACCGTGACGCCAAATGCGCAGGTACCCCTCGTGCTCGCGGGTAAACATACTGCGGACCATGGCGGTTTTGCGCACGCGGTCGTCGAGCTCGCGCGAAATCCACGGGCCCGGATAGGGCATGAGCGACGCGGCCGTGACGGGAACGAGCTCCTGCTGGTGCGCGGCAAATGTCAGCTTGGCACGCTCGTAGTACCAACGGTACACATCCTGCATAAAGCGCGGCGAGCGCCTCTCGGACTCTGGCGGCAGGTGACGAACGGTCCACTCGTTGTCAAACCACACGTCGTAGCCAAACATGCGCATGTTAAAGAGGTAGTCCAGGTCCTCACCTCGGGTGATAAACGGGTCAAATGCCACACGGGTAAAGGCGCGGGCATGAAGCGCCATAAGGCCGCCGCATACGTAGTTTGAACGCGAGATACGGGTGCCCGAGAGCGCCTTTTTCATCCAGCGATTAAACTCGATGCGTTTGGTCCACCAACGATGGCAGATGCCCGCCTTGTCCGTGGGCGCCAACGGCGATCCGTCGCGATCGTAAAAGTAACCGCTCTTGACCAAAATCGGCAGGCCTTGACGCGTCTGCTGACCCAGAGCATAGGTCGCGCGCTTCATAAAGTCGGCATCGATAACGGTCTCGTCGTCATCCAAAAAGACAACGGCATCGTGACCGAGCACCGCAGCGCAGGCAAGCCCCATATTGCGGATGGCGCCGTATCCGCGCAGGCTCACGCACTCGCCCGAGCCCTTGGGAGCAATCTGCGCCACACGATCGGCGATATGCGATGCCTGGGTGTTGGTAACTACGGTGACTTTGAGCGTAGGGTGCGCGTCGACGATTTCGCGCACGCGCTTCGACACATCAGCCGTGGCCGAGATGGGACAGACCACCAAAAGGATAATCCTCGGAATGTCGCGCACCTGCTCGAGCGAGGTCAGGCAGCGGTCGAGCTCGGGGTTGGCGTCGTTAAGCTTCGTCGAGTGGTCATAGACGCCGGGAGCGTTTGCACGGGCATCATCGCCCGCCCAATATGTTGGAATCACAACCGTGGCGTTCATGCCTTCCCTCCCTGCAACACAAAAACGGGGCGCCGCCAAACACAGGCGACGCCCCGCGAGCTAGCTGATTCCATCATACCCACTTGGGCAAATCATTGCTCGCAAGTCGCAATGTTTATTGCGGATAACCCCAAAAGAGTGCCGTGGACAGGCACAATAGCCGCTCGCTCCTATGCGGCATGCTCTGCCGCCCGAGTCATGCGGGACAGACGGACCAGCAGCACAAAGCCAACAACCAGCAGAACGCCAATAGAAAGGACGCCCAGCGACGGGTTGCCGGTCAGCGAGGTGACAACCGACACCAGGAAGGTGCCCATAACGCTTGCGTAACGGCCAAAGATATCAAAGAAGCCGTAGTACTCGTTGGACTTTTCCTTGGGGATGATGCGGCCAAAATAGCTGCGGCTCAGCGCCTGCACGCCGCCTTGGAACAGGCCGACCAAAATGGCGAGCACCCAGAACTCAAAGGCGGTCTTTAAGAAAAACGCGGCAAAGAGCACGATGCCCATATAGGCGGCGACGGCCACCAGAATCATGTTGAGCGTGCCCACGCGTCCGGCGAGCTTGCCGTAGATGATGGCGGACGGAAAGGCCACGAACTGCGTAACGAGCAGCGCCAGCACCAGCTGCGTCGAATCGATGCCCAAAGCCGAGCCGTAGCTGGTAGCCATGGAAATGACCGTGTGGACGCCATCGATATAGAAGAAGAACGCGACCATGTAGACCAGCACGGTCTTGTTGTGGGCGATCTCGCGCATGGTGTGTCCGACCTCGGAGAACACACCGCCCACGATGTGGCCGATGGTGTCCTCGGGACCACGCTCGCGACCGTACTTTTGCTTATAGGTGCGAATGAGCGGTAGAGTAAAGATGAGCCACCAGGCACCAGTGATGATAAACGACAGACGCGTTGCCAGCATGGTGGGAACGCCAAGAGCGGGGCCACCCATGATGAGCGCCAGGCAGATGATGAACGGCACGGTGGAACCGATATAGCCCCAGGCATAGCCCGAGCTGGACACGGCGTCCATGCGCTCGTCGGTGGTAATGTCAGGCAGCATGGCGTCGTAGAACGTCATAGAAGAGTTAAGGCCGATGGTGCACAGCACGTACACGGTCAAAAATGCCATGGCGGACATTGGGATAGCCTGCGCCAGGCAAAGAACCAGGCCCGTGAGGAAGAAGCCCAGGAAGAACTTGATCTTGTTGCCGGCGTAGTCGGCAAGCGCGCCCAGAATGGGCATGAGCATGGCAATGACCAGCGAGGCAATCGTCTGCGCGTTGCCCCAAGCGACCACCAGGTCTGCCGAGGAAGCACCGGTATTGATGGCGTTAAAGTAGATGGGCACCACCGAGGTATTGAGCAACACGAGGGCCGAATTGCCCACATCGTACATAACCCAGTTACGCTCGAGCTTGGTGTATTTCATGGACAGGGGCCCTTTCGTATTCGCCCAATATGCAGTTAGTTCATCGTACCCCAATTGCACAGAAGCGCTGGTAAGGATTCGGCAAAGGGACAGGAGCGGTCATACGGACACGCAGGGCGAAACACCATCCCATCAAGGCGGTTGCGGTGAAATAGTTCCTGTTTAGCCCTCCGGGGCTTCATTCAGGAACTATTCCACCGCAACTTATGAGTCGGCTTGTTATTCCTCGCGGTCGAATTCCTCGTCGGCGTCGAGTACGCGGCCGCTGTAGTTGATATGGCCGGTCACGGCCTCCATGTCGCCGGTCTCGATAAAGCGAGCGACGGTGAGCTCGTAATCGACCAGTGCGCGCTCAAAGACCTCGGGGAAACTCTCGGTCGAGACCTCATCGGTAAAGGGATTCTTCCATGTCAGGTGGCCCAGGTTGCCGGTGCGCTCGGGCAGCTCCGTCGTCACGCGATGAGCAAGGCCGTCGAGCAGCGAGTAGTCGTGCACCAAGCCCTCGACCAGGGCAATCGCGCGCGTCTTTGCCGAGCCGGCAGGCTCAATGGTGCGATAGAGCATCTGCATGTCCGAGACGGCGCCGGCGTACTCCCCCGCCGGGATGTCGATACCGTACACGCGCCCGGCGACGTAGCTCATCAGCACGCCGGCCACGCGATTAATGCGGTCGGTGGTAACGATCTCGCCCGCCGGCGGATAATCCTCGACCGTTGCCCCGCCGCGCTTGAGCTGCAGCATCAGCACGTCCAAGTCGCTTTCGAGCACGGCATGAACTTGACTGCCCGAAGCCTCGAGCTCGGGATCGGACTCGACAATGCCAAACTGCTGCTCGTAGACAAAGGGATGGGCATTTCGGTCGAGCACATAGTGCGACAGCAGGCCCAGCGCAAAGGCACGGCCCAGATTGGCGTCGCGTGGCTGCAGGTGCGACACGCCGTCGCGCAGGCACGAGAACTGGCGCGACATGCGCGAGCGGTGCATGACCTGAGCAAGCGACGTGCAGTCGGAGACGCGCGGCGTGAGCATGTGGAAGAAAAACGGGTCGGGACCTTGGTTTCCCAGGATAAAGGCGATGCGCTCCTCGTCGGACGTAATAACGCCCTGCGGAAGACGGTCGATGCTTTCCTCGCCAAACAGATGATGCGTAATGAGCGCGGGCATAATGATCCTTTCGATTTCATTCGATGTCACCCATTATGCCCACCGCACGGTCATGCCAAACCTGCGGCGGTAAACGATGGTATGCAGACTGTCTACGCAAGCCCCAAGTGCGCCTTGACCTCGGCAGCGCGACGACGGGACACAGGCACCGTCGAGGTTACGCGATCGAGCCTGAGCTCCATAAGACCCGTGGAACCGATCTCGACATTATGCACGTCTTCCAAATTGACCAGATAACTGCGGTGGACACGGATAAAGCCCTCGGAGGCCAGGCGCCGCTCGAGCGAGGAAATCGACTCATTGATCAGGTATGTTCCCTCGGCGCAGACGGCGTTGCAAAAATCGGCACGCGCCTCAAAGTAGCAGACATCCGCCACGGGAATGAACACCCTTTTGCCCCCACGATCCACCGTCAGGCGCAAAGGCTGGCGCGGAGCATGGACGACACGGCGAGCGCCCAGGGCAGTCTCGATCTTATCGAGTGCCTTTGACAAGCGGGCATCCTCGACCGGTTTGACGATGTAATCGACAGCATCGAGGTTATAGGCATCGGCCGCATGCTCGGCAAATGCCGTCACAAACACCACGATCGGCGGCGTCTTTAGGTTCTGCAGCGTCTCGGCAAGCTCAATTCCCGAGCGACCGGGCATGGTAATGTCTAAAAACAGCACGTCGGGCTTGTTCGACAGAATCGACTCCACGGCTTCGGTGACATTGCCCGCCTCGGCAATCTGACCCACACGCGTATCCTTTTCCAACAGATAGCGTAGCTCAGCCCTAATGGGAGGCTCGTCATCAACCACCAGGATGTTCCAGCCTTCGGACATATGCGCTTCCCCTCTTTTTCTCTCAATCCAACCGCGTGCTACACCGTTAGCGGCGCCGGCTCATGCGGCTCGCCGTTCAACTCAACGATGACCTGCGTTCCCACGCCCTCCTGGGACTTCACGCGCATGCCAGAATCTTCTCCGTAAAAGAAATGGATGCGCTGAAGCACATTGAAGAGCGCCAGACCGCAACCTCGCTTGATGGAGCCGTCGGCGGTAATGCTCTCGGGCTCCTCTCGGCGATGCTGTTCAAACAGATGCGCGCAGACTTCTTCGTTCATACCGATGCCGTCATCTTCGACGATGATCTCCAAGCCGTCATCGGTCTCAAAAGCCCTAACACGAATAGAAAGCGGCTCGGTCTCGCGCTGCGCATGCTTGATGCAGTTTTCGAGCAACGGCTGCAAGATAAACGGCGGCACCAGGTTGTCGCGCACCTCAAAGTCGATGTCGACCGAAACGCGCAGACGACCGTCACCATACCGGGCCTGCATAAGATTGATATAACGAGTGCCCTGTTCCACCTCGTGCTCGAGCGTGGTGAGCGTATCGGAATCAGAAAGCGTCTGACGATAGTAGTTGGAAAAGTCGATCAGCAGCGATCGCGCCTTGTCGGGCTCGGTTCGAACGAGCGACACGATCGTGCTAATGGTATTGAATAGAAAATGCGGGTCGACCTGCGACTGCAGGGCGCGAAGCTCAACGCGGGCTGTGAGCTCGTCCTGGCGCTCGAGCTCAAAGCTGGCGAGCTGCGTGGAAATGAGGTCGGCAAAACCCGAGGCAAGAGCCGTCTGGCGCATATCGATGCTGCTCAGGCGGGGGTAATACAGCTCGAGTGTGCCCACACAATGCCCGCGCACGGTAAGCGGCGCGACAATGCCGGCGCGCAGGCGGGGAAAATAGCCGCCCGTCTCATTGGAGGCGTCACGCGAAAACACGCTCTGTTCGCCGGACTCGATCACGTTGAGCGTGGTCTTGAGCACGACCGGAGTGCCGGCAGGGCACTTTGCCGAGTCCTCGCCCCAGCTTGCCAGCACCTGCTTGCCGTCGGTAAAACAAATGGCAGAGGCGATGGTCTCGGACAGGATGATTTTAGAGGCGCCCAGGGCCGCTTCGGGCGTAAGGCCGCGCGACGTGTAGGCGAATATTTTTGATGCGATGGCAAGCGTACGGTCGGTTGCGCTCGATGTGAGGTCGTCGGGGACCACAAAGACATACGAGAAGAAGAAGCACAGCATGACCATGCCGGCAATGACCACGACGCCCGGAACGGGATTGGGATTATCGGTTAAATCCCAGATAAGCAGCAGGATAAGCGCCGGAACGACAACACCGAGCAGGATGGCCTGGACCACATGTTGGGCCGTACGAAAGACCTTGGTAGAGTTGTAGCTCTTGCCCAGAATCAGCCTGTTTAAATCCACCGTCATCCCCTTTTATCTATCGCACCCATAGCAATAAAGAGGGCCGCAAGCGACCCTCTCCATTGCATTATGCAATCAAAAGCTGTGTTTTACATCCAGTCATCGACAAACGGTACCCTAGGCGCTGTATTTGTTGGCCTCGCCAAAGGTGCCAGCCTCGACGATCCAGCCGTCCTTCATGATGACGTCCATGTTGTCGGTGTTGAGCACGTGGATGTCGGCGGCGACGTCACCGTTGACGACCAGCAGATCGGCACACTTGCCGGCCTCGATGGAACCGGTCTCGTCCTCGATGTGGCACATCTTGGCACCGTTGAGGGTGGCGCAGGTAATGGTCTCGACCGGGGTGAAGCCGATCTTGTCGACGAACTCGTACATCTCCTCGATGGAGCAGGTGCCGTACGGGGTGACGAAGGAGAAGGAGTCGGAGCCGATCGTCATGACGACGCCGCGCTTCTTGGCCTCGCGCAGGCAGTCGTAGTTGCGCTGCAGCTCCTTCTCGACCAGGGTGCCCTCGTACTTGTCGTGCAGCTCGGGGACGTAGACGGGCGGATAGGTGGCGTACCAGGTGGGCAGGAAGGCGATCGTCGGGGTGAAGAAGGTGCCCTGCTCGGCCATGAGGTCCATGGTGCGCTCATCGATATCGAAGCCGTGAATCAGCTGCTCGCAGCCAAAGCGGACGGAATCGTAGGCAGCGGCGTGGTTGTTGTAGCAGTGGCTCCACACGGGGATGCCGACCATCTTTGCCTCTTCAACCACGGCCTGGATCTCCTCGGAGCAATAGTGCTGGTCGCGACCGGAGTCCCAGCGCCAGATGCCGCCACCGGTAGCCCAGATCTTGATGGCATCGGGGTTCTCGCGCAGGCGACGACGGACGGCCTTGCGCAGATCCCAAGGACCGTCGACCTGGTCGCCCCAGGGATGGGATTCCTTGTTGAGCTCCTGGGTGCAGTGGTGGGAGTCACCGTGGCCGGCAACGCGGCAGAAGCCCAGACCGGTGGCCAGAACGCGCGGGCCCTTAAAGACGCCCTTGTCGATGCAGTCACGGATCTGGATACCAAAGCGGCCGATCTCGCAGACGGTGGTGAGGCCGTGGGTGAGGCAGTCGTAGGCCTGCTTGACGGCGACGGCCTGCTTCTCGAGGAGCGGTTGCATGACCCAATCGGTGTCATCGTCGGTCAGGTTGCCCGAGAAGTGCAGGTGAGTGTCGATCAGGCCGGGAAGGACGGTCTTGCCGGCGGCATCGATAACCTCAACGCCCTCGGGAAGGTCCTGCATAGCACCGGCGTACTCGATCTTGCCGTTGTCGTCGACGAGAACGAGGGAGTTCTCGACCGGCTCGGCGCCGGTACCGTCGATGAGCTTACCGCCAACGATTGCATACTTAGTGGACATGGTTCCTCCTTATGGATCCATATAGTGGGCGAGGCCGTGTTGGGTTAAGGCCTCACAAAGCTACCCAAGTGGTGCCGGGTTCGGTGCGCGGGAGAGAGGGGCCCGCGCACCCGATCCGCCCCGGCTAGGCGTTACTTTTTGCGGGAATTGGTGAAAGCCATGAGGGCCAGGCCAATAGCCAACCAGCCGATCACGATGCTCCACTCCACCATGTTGAGGGAAGCGGGAGAGAACGGAATCACGAGCAGGCCGATGATAATGGCGCAGGCAGCGATAGCGAGGCCGATGCCAAACTTGCCGCCGGGCACCTCGTAGGGACGAGGCAGGTCGGGCTCGGTGAAGCGCATGCGCAGGCAGGCGAGGGCGACCATGCCGCAGGAGAAGATGAAGGCAAGAGCCGACACATTGGTCAGAGGAATGAGCATGTTCTTGCCCAGGAACGGACCGATGACGGTGATGACGCCCAGAACGACGCAGGCGAGCTTGGGAGCGCCGGACTTGGGGTCGACCTCGGCGAATTTCTCGGGCAGCTGGCCCTTGCGGCCCATGGCGAGCATAATGCGGCTCGTGGCGCCGTAGAAGGAGTTCATCGGGCCCATGGGTCCAAGCGTGGCGATGACGAGCATGGCTAGGTACAGAAGCATGTTGATGCCCTTGAGGCAGGCAAGCGCGGGAACCGGGCTCTTAACAAACTCATGCCAGTCGAGGATAGTGCCGAACGAGTAGATGCAGACCATGTAGAAGCCGCCAGCGGCCAGCAGGGCCAGGGAGATGATCTTGCCGAACTTGTTCCAGTTGAGGCCCTCGGCTGCTTCCTCAGCCTGCTGAGGAATGGTGTCGAAACCGGCGTAGAAGAACGGGGTCAGAACCAGGACCGACACGATGCCGGCAAACAGGCTGGAGCTCTCGGTAGCGGCCTTGCCGCCGCCAGCGCCGGTGACCTGGGAGAATACGGGCATGGCATTGTCCGGCAAGCCGGTGAACAGCGAGACGCCCATGGCGAGCAGCATGCCGCAGAGCAGAGCCTTGGTCAGGAAGGCCTGGAGCTTGGCGGCCGAACTGGCGCCGCGGAAGTTGAGGAAGATGACGTAGACTGCAAAGCCGAGCGCGATCAGCGTCGGGAACAGGTAAACGTCGGCGCCCAGGATGGTGTAGAGCTTGACGGCGCGCAGCCATTCAAGACCAGGCAGGCTACCGAACATCTCGGACACGAGGGTCGAGATGGCAATGGCCTCCCACGGGCACAGGATACCGTTGCCCAGGGCTAAGAGCCAACCGGTGATGTAGCTCAGCGTACGGCCAAAGCTACGATCGACATACTCGACGATGCCGCCCGAGATGGGGATAGCAGCCGTGAGCTCACCGAAAACAGCTCCGACGGGCACGAGGAAGATTGCACCCAAGAGGAATGCGATCATAGCGGGAACGGGACCGCCGCCCACGACCATCCAGTCGCCGACCTGCAGAACCCAACCGGTACCGATGATGGCGCCGAAACCGATGGTGAAGAAGTTCCAGAGCGAAAGCGTTTTCTTCATGCCGCCGTTATCCTCGACTGCAACTTCTGCATTCTTGTCCGCCATTGTTCCCCTCCTTTCCTTTTTGACGCCCCTTGGCGTCACCCCTTGCGCG
>URMR01000043.1 GCA_900548935.1 uncultured Collinsella sp. | reverse complement strand
CAGCTATGCGGCGTACTTCATCATGATCGTGTTTATCGTCATTGAGGCCGTCTGCCTGCCCGAGGGTCATCTTGAGCCCAAGCGTAAGGTCAACGTGTTTGCCAACATGCCCAAAGAGGTCGCAATTATCACGGTCATGAGCTTTGTGTTCGTACTCACGTTCCAGCTCTTTAGCTCCAATGTCTCGCTGCTTGTCGTGGGTCGCGGCTTTGGCGGCACTGTTGAGGCTGGCCTCGCTTCGACCGTCATGACGGTCGCCGGCATTGCGGCTGGCCTTTTGGTGGGCCCGCTGTTTGCCAAGTTCAAGAACCTGTCGATGCCGATCGCGTGGGGCGTGACGCTCGTTGGCCTGGGCCTGACGCTGGTTGCGCCCGCCTTTATGGTGCTGTGCGTTGCGGGCTTTGTCGTTGCGCTGGGCAAGGAGACCTACGTGCCGCTGGAGGGCAATTTTGCCGCCGGCAACTCTGCTCCCGAGGGACGTGCGTTTAACCTCGCCATTGGCATGGCGGGCATCAACTTTGGCATGGCACTGTCTCCCATTGTGTTTGAGGCCGTGACGTCGCCGTTTGGTGCAACGATTGACCAGAAGTTCATCGCCGGCATGATCGTCTGTGCGGCTTGTGTCGTCTTTGGCGCCATTAAGTATCGCAAGCTCACTCCGGCCCAGCTTGCCGAGGCCGAGAAGATGGCGGCCAGCGGCGAGGCGGAGTAACCGCTCGAGTAGTTGCTTTGCCGCACATCATGTTTTAACGGGGCCGCCGACATATGCCGGCGGCCCTCTTTCTATCAATGGCTTGATAGCTCGCGAAGAGAAGTAATAGCTCCTCGCCTATCGAATGCCGGCGGACGGGGTGCCGGGGCTACAGTCTTCCGAGCGTTTGCAGTCCCGTCGCTCCGTCCGCCGGCATTCGACCGCAACATGTTGGTCAAGCATAATCTTTTGGATTCTTTTGGCGTGAGCGACTTGGTTTTGGTAGGATTTGTCAGCGGCTTGACTAAGGGGGTTTTATAGCTGCCATGCAGGTAGCCGTGTTGGTAACGTTTTACCGACTTGTCAAATACCCCTCATTTATAATGCGTCTGCAAAATGACCAATTGCTTTGACCTGCTGAAACACTATATGTTGTGTTTGACCTAAAAAAAGAATACAGGATATAGATGCCTCTTTGTCGTATGATAGATGGCGGACAGAGAACGAAGACCTTATTCGTCCCCTTCGGACACACCTTTGAGCCGCTTGATCGGCCGCGAGGATTGTCCGCATGAGGACCTATGGTTTATCGAGAACACAGATTGCGCGACGGCGCCGCAAGACAGGGGCAAGCCCTGTCGGGCATCGTTTGGCTCTGAAGCGCAATGAGGCTACGACGCGAAAGAGGCAAGAGGATGAAGATCATCAAGCGCAGCGGCACCGAGGTTGTCTTTGACATCGATAAGATCGTCAATGCGATTCGCGCCGCAAACTTGGAGGTCGAGGAGAGCTCTCGTCTAACCGACCGCCAGGTGGTTTACGCGGCACAAAACGTCGCCGAGGCATGCGAGAACGCGGGCCACACCGTGTCGGTCGAGGAGATTCAGGATCTGGTCGAGGACGAGATCATGCGTCTCGACTGCTACGAGGTTGCCCGCCATTACATCATCTATCGCTATGTTCAGAGCCTGAAGCGCCAGAAGAACACGACCGACGACAAGATTCTGTCGCTGATTGAGTGCAACAACGAAGAGGTCAAGCAGGAGAACTCCAACAAGAACCCGACCGTCAACTCCGTTCAGCGCGACTATATGGCCGGCGAGATCTCCAAGGACCTGACCCAGCGCGTGCTGCTGCCCCAGGAGATCGTGGATGCCCATAATGAGGGCCTGATCCATTTCCACGATTCGGATTACTTTGCCCAGCATATGCACAACTGCGATCTGGTGAACCTGGAGGACATGCTCCAGAACGGCACTGTTATTTCGGGCACGCTGATTGAGAAGCCGCACAGCTTCTCGACCGCCTGCAATATTGCGACGCAGATTATCGCCCAGGTTGCTTCCTCCCAGTACGGCGGCCAGTCCATCTCGCTGACCCATCTTGCCCCCTTTGTTGAGGTGAGCCGTCAAAAGATTCGTGGCGAGGTCGCCCGCGAGCTCGAGGAGCTCGGCGTTTCCGCATCTCCCGAAAAGGTCCGCGAGGTTGTTGAGGATCGCCTGCGTGACGAGATCCGTCGCGGCGTCCAGACGATTCAGTATCAGGTCGTGACCCTTATGACCACCAATGGCCAGGCGCCGTTCGTGACGGTCTTCATGTATCTTAACGAGGCCCGTACGCCTCAGGAGAAGCACGACCTTGCCATGATCGTGGAGGAGACGCTTCGCCAGCGCTACGAGGGCGTTAAGAACGAGGCCGGCGTGTGGATTACCCCGGCATTCCCCAAGCTTATCTATGTACTCGAGGACGATAACGTTCACGAGGATTCCCCGTACTTCTACCTGACCCAGCTGGCTGCCAAGTGCACCGCCAAGCGCATGGTGCCCGATTACATCTCCGAGAAGAAGATGCGCGAGCTCAAGCTGTCTAAGGGCGAGACCGCCGGCAACGGCGATTGCTACACCTGCATGGGTTGCCGCAGTTTCCTGACGCCCGACCGTTCGGGCAACGGCTTTAACAACGTTGCCAACGCGCTGAACTACGACCCGAACAAGCCCAAGTACTATGGTCGCTTTAACCAGGGCGTTGTGACCATCAACCTGCCTGATGTCGCACTGAGCTCGCACCAGGATATGGACAAGTTCTGGAAGATCTTCGATGAGCGCCTTGAGCTGTGCCACCGTGCCCTGCTGTGCCGTCATGAGCGCCTGATGGGTACGCTTTCTGACGCCGCACCGATTCTGTGGCAGTACGGCGCCCTCGCTCGTCTGAAGAAGGGCGAGACGATCGACAAGCTGCTCGTGGGCGGATACTCTACGATCAGCCTGGGCTATGCCGGCCTGTATGAGTGCGTCAAGTACATGACGGGTCACAGCCACACCGAGAAGGAGGGCACGCCGTTTGCCATGGCCGTCATGCAGCACATGAACGACAAGTGCGCCGAGTGGAAGGCCGAAAGCGATATCGACTTCTCGCTGTACGGCACCCCGCTTGAGTCGACGACCTACAAGTTTGCCAAGTGCCTGCAGCGCCGTTTTGGCATTATCCCGGGCGTGACGGACAAGGGCTACATTACCAACAGCTATCACGTCCACGTGTCCGAGGAGATCGACGCATTCGACAAGCTTAAGTTTGAGGGCATGTTCCAGCAGCTTTCGCCGGGCGGTGCCATCTCCTACATTGAGGTTCCCAACATGCAGGACAACCTCAAGGCTGTCATTCGCGTGATGCAGTACATCTACGACAACATCATGTACGCCGAGCTCAACACCAAGAGCGACTACTGCCAGGTGTGCGGCTACGACGGTGAGATCAAGATTGTCGAGGATGACGGCAAGCTGGTGTGGGAGTGCCCCAACTGCGGCAACCGCGATCAGGAGAAGATGAACGTCGCTCGTCGTACGTGCGGCTACATCGGTACCCAGTTCTGGAACCAGGGTCGAACCGAGGAGATCCGCGACCGCGTGCTGCATCTCTAATAACCATCCCAGGCTGCCCCGTAGCGAGGCCCCGGACCTTTACTCGCTATTTCGGACAGTCCTGGCTCACGACGGAGGCGCCACTGGCGCCTCCTGTTCGTGCGGAACTCATATCGAGCAAAGGTCCGGGGCCTCGCTACGGGCAGCCAAGTTGATGTAGCTGAGATGCGGCATGCGGTCTGCTCACTCCTCGAAGTTCTTAGCGGAAATAATTTGAGCTGCAGCTGCGATTTACTTGCGATGGCGGTTGAGCTGCAGCTGAGTATTTATTGGACTTCGAACCCTATGCTCGATGTTCGCTTCGTTCATTGAGTTACCCTTTGCATGAGGCCGGGACATATCGTCCCGCCCGCAGTTTCGCAGGCCGAAGGCCGAGAATGTTTGAGGACGGGATGATATGTCCCGGCCTCCCGGGAGAGTTACTTATGAACTACGCGAACATTAAGTATTTCGATATTGCTGATGGGGAAGGCGTTCGTACTTCTCTGTTTGTGAGCGGGTGCCGTCGTGGGTGCAAGAATTGCTTTAACTCTGTCGCGTGGGACTTTGCTGCGGGCGAGCCCTTTGATCGCGCCGTCGAGGACAAGATTATCGAGAGTCTCGACCATCCCTTTATTGATGGCCTGACGATTCTGGGCGGCGAGCCTATGGAGCCCGAGAATCAGGTGGGGCTTGTTGACTTTATCGAACGCGTGCGTGCGGCCTATCCCGCGGGGTCGGGCAAGACCATTTGGTGCTTTACCGGCGACGTGCTCGAGGAGCTTA
The DNA here is from genome assembly GCA_900548935.1 of uncultured Collinsella sp. Lineage (GTDB taxonomy): Bacteria > Actinomycetota > Coriobacteriia > Coriobacteriales > Coriobacteriaceae > Collinsella. The sequence goes on along the minus strand of URMR01000043.1, from coordinate 7,667 downwards.
TGCCGGGCGGTTGCCACCATACCGAGGTGACGGACCGTATCCTTGCCTGCCTCGACATGTTGGTGGACGGCCCGTTTGTTCAGGATCTGTACGATATTACGCTGCGCTTTAGGGGCTCGAGCAACCAGCGCGTGATCGATATGAACGCCACGCGCGCCCGTGCTGTGCGCGAGGGCGTTGCGCTTTGCGACGCTGTGGAGCTTTGGCGGGACGATCCGGTCTATTCGACCCATACTATGTAGCTTGTGGCCGATGCCGGAGGGCGTGGTACCATAGCGCGAACGCAAAATCGGAAAAGTGAGGCCCAGATGGTCGATCAGGAAAAAGTCGAGGCCGCCATTAAGCTATTGCTTGAGGGCATAGGCGAGGATCCAACTCGTGAGGGCCTGCTGGAGACCCCGGCGCGCGTTGCCCGTATGTATGGTGAGATCGCCGGCGGTATGGACCAGAGTGCCGAGGAGCACCTGTCCAAAACCTTTGCCGTCGCTTCGAACGATTTGGTTATCGAGCGCGACATTACGTTTTACTCGCTGTGCGAGCATCATCTGCTGCCGTTTTACGGCAAGGCTGCCATTGGCTATATCCCCAACGGCCGTGTCGCAGGGCTTTCTAAGCTTGCCCGCACGGTTGAGGTCTATGCCCGTCGTCTGCAGCTGCAGGAGCAGCTGTGTGCACAGGTTGCCGATGCCCTCATGGAGTATCTCGCTCCCCAGGGAGCGATTGTGCTCATGGAAGCTGAACATATGTGCATGACCATGCGCGGCGTGCAAAAGCCCGGCACCAAGACCGTGACGCTCGCTCGTCGCGGCGTCTTTGAGGCCGATCCGGCGCTCGAGGAGCGATTCTTTAGGATGCTGGGACGCTAACTATGAGAGTCGTCAACGACTTTACATCGAAGACCGATGAGGGGACGTCGCGTCGCGGCTTTATGGCTTCGGGCCTGGCGCCTTTTGGCGTCATGCGTCGTATCGATTACATCTGTGCCAACGGCCTGTTCCGGCGCCACCTGGGCAACATTGCACAGTTGGAATCGGGGCGCATCTTCTGCCGCCACGGTATTGACCACCTGCTCGATGTCGCTCGTATTATGTGGATTAAGAATCTCGAGGAAGATCTCGAATTTGACCGTGAGGTCATCTACGCCACGGCACTTCTTCACGATATCGGCAAAGATGAACAGTACGAATCGGGTATATCCCATGATGTTGCAAGCGAACGCGTCGCTGATGCGATTCTCGGCGGCATGCCCGATGACGTAGCGTTTGAGCCGGCCGATGCCGCAGCCATTAAGACGGCCATTCTGGGCCATCGAAAGCTGCGCGTGAACAGCCAACCGCTCGAGCGCCTGCTCTATGCAGCCGACAAAGCGTCGCGCGCCTGCTTTGCATGCCCCGCGCGCAATGCTTGCAACTGGAGCGATGATAAAAAGAACCTGTCGATTCGCGTGTAGTTAGTTTACGCGGTCGGGGTTCTAAACGAAGGAGACGATCGCGATGAGCAACAAGAAACTGCCCGAGAATGCAACCAAGACTGAAGGCGCCGAGCTCGCCCGCCGTGGAAGGGGCGAAATATCCACCGCAACGGCGGTTCCCCACGTGAGCTATGACGATCTGCGCCATGCCGACCGCATCACCGTTGAAGGTCTTGAGGTTTTTGCTAACCACGGTGTGTATCCCGAAGAGAACGCGCTGGGCCAGAAGTTCATCGTGTCCTTGGTGCTCTATGCCGACCTGCGTGCAGCGGGGGAGCACGATAACCTGGACGCTTCGATTGACTACGGCTCGGTGTGCCACGATGTCGATGGCTATCTGCGCGAGCATACGTTTAAACTCATCGAGGCGGCAGCCGAGGGGACAGCCCAGATGCTGCTGCGTCGTTACCCCTTGCTGCTTGGTGTGCGCATAAAGCTCGATAAGCCGTGGGCGCCCGTCGGTCTTCCCCTGGCAAGCTGCGGCGTCGAAATCGAGCGCGTGCGCTAACCGGTTCTAATACGTCTCTATGGGTGGCTGCTTGAGCCGCTGCGACAGCGCTCTATTGTTGGGGCAGTACGTGTCGAGCAGGGCGTGAAACCGCTGATTGTGGCTTGGCTCGAGCAAGTGGACGAGCTCGTGGGCGACAACCATGTCGAGACACTCGATGGGATAGGCGGCAAGTTCGCGTGCGATGCGAATGGCGCCGGTTTTGGGTGTGCATGAGCCCCAGCGCGTTTTCATGCTGCGCACGGAGACGCGGGCTACGGTGACGCCCATTGCGATTTCGTACGCATGCGCGATGTCGCGTAGCGCTGCGGTGACCTCGGATGCATAGAGTTGGTCGATGCGGGTCTGGAGTTCTTTGGGCGTTAGGCCGTCGAGGGCTGTGCGCTGCTTTGCCTGCGCGCGCCCACTTGGTTCATCGGTACCCATAAAACTTGCGAAGGTGGCCTGCTTGGGCCGCGGTGCGGGTGATGCAAAGTTGTGATCGAGTGCGTCCTGTACCGTGATGGGCTTGCCCCAAAGCGCAATGATGGACGAGGGTCTGAGCGGCTCTCGTGCCGTCGCCTGACGTTGCTCGCGCTGGGCAAGTCGGCTGATAATCCAGGCGCTGTTGCGCTTCACAAACGCTTCGATACGCTCGCAGCTGGCGCCGAGCGGTGCGCTGGCGTGGACCTCACCGCTCGATGTGACGCGTAGGTTGAAGTTCTTGACGCGCTTTTTGGTAACGACGACGGGGATGGGAGTCCCATCCGGTTGGGGTAGGAAAAGCGTAAATTGCTGCGTCAAAAGCGGTCCTTCAGATTGGGGACGGGCCGGCATGTCGACCGTTCGGCATGCCGGCCCGCTCAAGGGATGTGAAATTAATAACGCTCAAAGAAGGCAAGCGCGTTGTCGCTGCAGAGCTTCTGCATCACGGTCTTGCCAAAGTGCTTGGAAAGCATGTTCTGGAACTCGGGCATCTTGCTGGCATCGGAGAGGAAAGCGGGCACCGTGGCGCCGTCCCAGTCGCCGCCGAGTGCGATGACGTCCTCGCCGCCCAGGTCGAGCCAGTGCTCGATATGTGCCGCCAGCTGGTCGAAGGTGACGTCTGCGGCGGTCTTGTCGGTTGCGTCGTTGGAAAGGAACTCGCTGCAGTAGTTGAGGCCGACGATGCCACCCATGTCGCGAATGGTGCAGAACTGGTCGTCGGTGAGGTTGCGCTTGACGCCGCAGACGGTGCGGGAGTTGGAGTGGCTGGCGACGAAGGGGCGCGTGGCGTGGGCGACAACCTCGTCAAAGCACTCATCGTTGAGGTGGGAGACGTCGAGCACCATGCCGGCGTGCTCCATCTGCGTGAGCGCCTCGATGCCGGCGGCGGTGAGGCCGGCGTGGGTATCGTGTCCGCTCGCGAGCGGTCCCTGCGCGTTCCAGCTGAGTGACGACATAAGCACGCCCAAGCTCTTGAGCACCTCGATCAGCGCGGGGTCCTCGGCAAAGAACGTGGCGTTTTCGATGGTGTGGATGCAGGCGACCTTGCCGTCCTTGAGCGCGGGGCGAATGTCTGCCGCGCTGCGTACGTTGACCATGCGGTCGTGGTTGAGCATTGCCTGGCCGCTCATATGCGCCATGATCTGCGCCTGGAAGCGCGCGGCGTGGGCGGTGGGAATCTCATCGGGGACAAACGTGGCGAAGCACTGTGCCCACGGCGTGTTGCCGATCTTTGCGAGCGAGATGGCGCAGGCGTTACCCTCGATGAGGTCGAAATCTTGCGGATGCGTTTCGTCGCCGGGGAAATAACCGTCGGTGCCGGCGGTAAAGCGCAGGTCGAGATCGAGCGTGGCCCAGCCGATTCGGTCGGCGGTGTCGCAGTGTAGGTCAAATACGGGATATGCCATGGTTCCTCCGGTTGCAGCGTTTCTTTGCAAACTGTCTTCAAATTGTATGACTAGGGTATAGTTAGCGCCATATGTTCATGGCGGCCCGTGTTGTGCGCCGCCCTTATCACGGAGGTTTCCATGTCCAACCAGGGCAAGAAGGTCAAGACCCATTATCGCGGCACGCTCGATGACGGCACGCAGTTCGATAGCTCCTACGATCGCGGCGAGCCGCTGGAGTTCACCTGCGGCGCCGGCCAGATGATCAAGGGCTTCGACGCCGCTGTTGTCGACATGCAGGTGGGCGAGAAGAAGACCGTGCACATCCCGGCTGCCGATGCCTACGGCGAGCACAATCCCGAGATGGTTATTACCTTCCCGGCCGAACAGGTTCCCAACATCGAGCAGATTGAGAAGGGTATGAAGCTTTTCCTGTCCACGCCGAGCGGCATGCCTGTCCCCGCCGTCGTCATTGACGTGACGCCCGAGGCCGTGACGCTCGATGCCAACCATGAGCTTGCCGGCAAGGACCTCAACTTTGATATCGAGCTCGTCGAGGTCGAGGGCTAGTTGATGTCCGTGGACCTGGTAGCTACGGAGCGCTTGGGAAATCTCAACGACCCGTCCTATGAACTCCTGCTTCGTCGGGAGCTGGGTGGCATCTTTGAGGTTGACGAGCTGCTACTCGATTGGGACCAGGTTGATACACGCCCGTTTGTGGGCGTGACGGAGCTGGGGCGCACGGTGAATGCGCAGTTGAATGCCACCGGTGGCGAACGCCTTGCCGACGGTGACGTGCTCGCTATTGACCGCACGGGTGCGGTGCCCGTAGTGGTCGTCGTATGCCTGCGCAGCGCCGAGGTCTATTTGGTCGAAGTCGACCGCATGGATCCGATTGTGCTCGCGCATGCGTGCTGGGAGATCGGCAACATGCATGCGCCACTCTTCCGGGGTGACTCGGACGAGCATACCGTGCGCATGTATACGCCGGCGCAACCGGTTTTGGGTCGCATGCTTCGGGGTATCGAGGGCGTTCGGCTCTCGGTGGTCACGCGCGAGCTCGATGCCAGCCGACGCTTTGCATCGAGCGCGGCGGATGTGGTTGTGAGTATGGCTTCAGACTTTACGATCGTAAAGAAGGCGCGCGGTTAACGTGCGTATGCGTAAGACGGACTTTGAGAGGCGACTATTCAAAGTCCGTCTTGCTGTTGACGAGGTGCTTTGGGGGAAAGCATATGGGTCTTGAGGGAATCAAGCTGATCGCCTGCGATTTGGACGGCACGTTGCTGCATCCGGGGGAGCGCGAGCCGCGTTCCGAGGCCTTTGAGCTCATCGACGAGCTGCATCGTCGCGGCATCGTGTTTATGCCGGCGAGCGGCCGTCAATATGCGAGCTTGCGCTATCTGTTTGCCCCGGTGGCCGATGAGCTCGCCTATGTATGCGAAAACGGAGCCCTGGTGATGAACGAGGGGCATGCCGTCGTCAAGCGCTCTATGGGGCGTGACCTGGCGATGGATATTGCGAATGCCGTGGTCGCCTACCCCCATGCCGACGTGACCCTTTCGTGTGAGGGGCACCTTTACACCATAAGTGGCAACGATGCGTTCGTCGACCATTTGCGTTACGAGGTCCATTGCGATGTGGCGGTGGTCGACCGTCCCGAGGACATTGACGAGGATGTCATTAAGATTGCCTTCCAGACGCCCGAGGTGGATCAGCCAGCGGCGCTGGAGCATTTTGAACGCCTCTTTAGCGACCGTGTCGACGTGATGACGTCGGGAACCGAATGGACGGACTTTATCGGTTTCGGTTCGGGCAAGGGCTCCGCGCTTGCCGATTACGGTCGTGCCCTGGGTATTTCGCCCGATGAGATGATGGCGTTTGGCGACAATGAGAACGATCGCGACATGCTCAACGTCGTGGGCCATCCCTATCTGATGGAGGGCTGCAACCCCTCTATGCGTGGCATCAACGACCGCGTCCGCTACGTGCGCACGGTCGAAGAGGAATTGCATCGCCTGCTCGCTGAGTAGATATTTGGGACATGCCTAGAAATCTATTATTTGCTGCAAAGCGCGGAAAGGTGGATTTTAAGGCATGTCCCGAACATCTACCGACAGTCAGGGCAGAGACCCTCGAAGATGGTGTAGTGCGACGTGACGTGCCAGCCGATTTGCTCGGACGCCTTGGCGTCGAGCTGGGCATCGAAGGGGAGCGGTACGTCGATGACGCGGCTGCATGAGGTGCAGATGATATGTGCGTGCGGCTCGATCGTGCGATCGAAGCGGCTGCCGCCCGGCGTCTTGATGGAGAGGATCTCGCCGGCGTCGGCCAAGAGATTGAGGTTGCGGTAGACCGTGCCGCGGCTGATCTTGTCATCCTGTTCGCGCACGGTGTTGTAGATTTCGTCGGCGGTGGGATGGTTGTAGCTTTGGCGCACGGCGTCAAGAACCAGCTTTCGCTGCTTGGTATTCCTTCTTTGCACCGCCATGCGCCTCGCCTCTTTTCTGTCAATGTAGGTAGGTAAATGATACCGTATTTAGCACACAATACTAATAATGAGGACTGAAACCGTCTTCATTGGCAAGTGGGGCTCGGGCCTGGGCGTCTACGAGACGAAAGCGCGTTCCCATGCGCTCGTAGGAGGCATGAAGCGCCTCGAGATGAGATAGGACGTTTGCCGGAGTTCCCTGTATCTCCATCTCGACTGAGCCGTCTTCCATGTTACGCACCCAGCCGGTGAGTGCGCGTGTCTGCGCGAGGTTGGTGTTGGTAAAGCGAAAACCAACGCCTTGGACTTGCCCCGCCCAGCGCAAGAAATAGCGCAGGGGAGTGTCTTGAGTGGCCTCGTCGCTTGCGAGCACAGTAAGCCTGCGGCGCAGCTCGAGCTCGATGTTTGATGGTTTTTGAGGCTCTCGACTGCCGCCGGTGACGCTGGAGAAGAACGTATCGAAGAGGCCCATCGCTATGCCTGCTTGCCTGCGTCGGCCGGGAAGGTAATGCCGGCCTGCTGGCGCACGGCATCCATGATGCGCAGTGAGACGAGCGTGACATCGCGGTAGTGGCCAAGCTCGTGGCGTCCCGCCGGGGTCTCCCAAATCTCTTCCTTAACGTTATCGATGCCGCAGATGGCGGTGATAAAGTCTGTGAGTTCGTATTCCATAGTGTTGCTCGATTTGGGCAGGTCGAGCACGCGGCCGTTATCGCCCTGTTCGCGCGGCGCCTCGGTCGCCGAGCCGCGTACGACGTCGCCGCGATAGTCGATGCGGACGTTGCGGGGCGTGGACAGATGGTCGATCTGGATAGTGCCACGCTCGCCTTCGATCTGCGAGGGCAGTAGGTCATTCGTAATTTTGGAGTGCGCGAGCTCGACGGAGATTCGGCCACCGCCGTAGCTGGCGAGGATGGAACCGCAGCCGTCGATGGGGCCATGGGTGAGCTCTTGCGTTGAGGGGTCGAGCAGCGTGGCCATGCTGGTGAGACCGGAGGGCATGCCGAAGATCTCGACCATGGGCTCGACGGTATAGACGCCGATGTCCATGAGGGAACCCGATGCCATATTGCAATCGAAGATATTGGTGGTGCGTCCAGCGAGGATTTCGTTGTAGCGCGAAGAATACTTTCCAAAGCGCAACGATGCACGACGGATGGGCGCAATCTCGCCCAGGGCGTCCTCGACGGCGTGGAAAGCGGGGTCATGGAGCGGGCGCATGGCCTCGAGGGCCACGACACCTGCTGCCTCGGCAGCGCGGAAAACCTCGAGCGCTTGCGCCTCAGTGGCGCAGAAGGGCTTTTCGACGATAACGTGCTTACCGCCGGCGATGCAGGCGAGCGCCTG
>URMR01000042.1 GCA_900548935.1 uncultured Collinsella sp. | reverse complement strand
CGTCGACGTCATCCCAGTGGTAGCCGAGCTTGGCCATGCGCACGGCGGCGGGCACCTCGGCGTCCTCGGCGGGCGTTGCCGCAACGGGCTCATCGAGCGCGTCAACGGTCAGTGTCTCCTCGGCAATCCAGTCGCGGTAGGGCTTTTCCTTGGCATAGCGGGCGCGCAGCTCGTCGTTGTAGATGACGCGCCCGCGGGCAAAGTCGACCTCGAGCATCTGGCCCGGCCCCAGACAGCCGCTCGTCAGGATGTTCTCGGGGCTTACCTCGATGGTGCCCACCTCGCTTGCCAGCATAAAGCGACCGTCGCGCGTCACATAGTAGCGGGCGGGGCGCAGGCCGTTACGGTCGAGGGCGGCACCCAGCGTGCGACCGTCGGTAAAGGCGATGGCGGCCGGGCCGTCCCAGGGCTCCATGAGCATGGACTGGTAGGCATCGTAGGCGCGGCGCTCCTCACTCAGGCTGTCGTTGTGGTCCCACGGCTCGGGCAGCAGCATGGACGCGGCACGCGTAAGCGGGCGACCGTTCATGACCAGGAACTCAAGCACATTGTCCAGAATCGCGGAGTCGGAACCCTCGCGGTTGATGATGGGCATCACGCGCTCAAGATCATGCTGCAGCACGGGGCTGTACAGGTTGGGCTCGCGGGCGCGAATCCAGTTGACGTTGCCCTTGAGGGTGTTGATCTCGCCGTTGTGGATGATAAAGCGGTTGGGGTGCGCGCGCTCCCAGCTGGGCGTAGTATTGGTGGAGTAGCGCGAATGGACGAGCGCCACGGCCGTCTTGACGGCGGCGTCGTTGAGGTCGATGAAGAAGCGGCGCATCTGCGTGGCGACCAGCATGCCCTTGTACACGATGGTGCGCGAACTCATGGAGCACACGTAGAAGATCTTGTCGCGCAGGGCAAACTCGGCGTCGGCCTTCTTCTCGATGGTGCGACGGCACACGTACAGGCGACGCTCGAAGGCATCGCCGGCGGGCGTGTCGTCCGGACGGCCCAGAAAGGCCTGCAGGATGGTAGGCATGCAGGCGCGGGCCGTCTCGCCCAGGTCGTGCGGGTCGACCGGCACCTCGCGCCAAAAGAGCAGCGGCACGCCGGCCTCGGCGCAACCCTCCTCAAACACGCGGCGGGCATCCTCTACGCCCTTGTCGTCCTGCGGGAAGAACAGCATGGCCACGCCATAGTCGCCCTCTGCCGGCAGAATCTGGCCGCACTTTTGAGCCTCTTTGCGGAAAAAGTGATGCGGAACCTGAAACAGGATGCCGGCGCCGTCGCCGGTGTTCTTCTCGAGTCCCGTTCCGCCGCGGTGCTCCAAGTTGACCAGAATGGACAGCGCATCGTCCAGAATCTGGTGATGGCGCTCACCGTTGATATCGGCAAGCGCGCCGATGCCACATGCATCGTGGTCGAATTCGGGGCGATAAAGGCCCTGCTGCTGAGCGGAATCTGCCTGCATCGCGATCCTCCCCTAGATATTAGACAGTCAGTTGAATAGGCATACTAGGAGCATCGCCGGCCCGTTGTGTTTCCCGCCCGTTTCGAAACAATCGCGTAACGCACGCCCTACGAGTGGACGCCGCCGACCTCAAGGGCGACAACAAGGGCCCCAGGTTCGGCCCGTAAGCTCACCGCTTCAAACATCTCAATCTGTAACAGGAAGACCCAATTTCGACGACTAACTGTTACAGATTGAGATGTTATTGAGAGACGGCTCCGAATGTCTCGATCTGTAACACGAAGGGCCGGTTTTGGCGGTCAGCTGTTACAGATCGAGATTTTCCATAGGACCATTTCTTCCTGTCTCGATCTGTAACACCTAGACCCAATTTCCATCCCCAGTTGTTACAGACCAAGACATTTCGGCAGTCCCCTTTCACTATCCTGTCCAAATACAGCAATTTTGTTAGTCATGGTTAACTTTTGAGCCTAAAACGGGTATCATTTGCGGCGTCAAGCAAACGGCACACAGGAGCGCACCATGATCAACCATCTCAAACATCACTTTGGCTCCCCGCGCACCGGTGGCCACGGCGGACTCGACATCGCACGGCATATCGGCCCCGGACTGCTCGTGACCGTCGGCTTTATCGACCCGGGCAATTGGGCCTCCAATATGGCCGCGGGCTCGCAGTTTGGCTACGCGCTGCTGTGGATCGTCACGCTGTCCACGATCATGCTCATCGTGCTGCAGCACAACGCGGCGCACTTGGGCATCGCCACGGGCATGTGTCTTGCCGAGGCCACGACGCGCCACCTGCCCCGCCTCGTCGGGCGTGCGATACTCAGCAGCGCGTATCTAACCACGGTCGCCACCGCCATGGCCGAAGTCCTGGGCGGTGCGATCGCGCTTCAAATGCTCTTTGGCCTGCCCGTACGCGCCGGCTGCGTCATCGTGGCGGCGGCATCGATTGCCATGCTCATGACAAGCTCCTACAAACGCGCCGAGCGATGGATCATCGCCTTCGTAGGCGTGGTAGGACTTTCGTTTTTGGCCGAGCTTGCGCTGGTCAAGGTCAACTGGCCGCAAGCCGCCACAAGTTGGATCACACCCAGTATGCCCACCGGCTCGGCCGCGATTATCGTAAGTGTCCTAGGCGCGGTCGTTATGCCCCACAACCTCTTCCTGCACTCCGAGGTCATCCAATCCATGCACTTCGAAGGCCAAGGCGAGCAGGTTATCGAAGAACGTCTGCGCTACGAGCTCTTCGACACGCTCTTTTCGATGGGTGTGGGCTGGGCAATCAACTCGGCCATGGTCATCCTGGCCGCAACGACCTTCTTTGCGCACGGCATTGTCGTTGACGACCTCGCCGTCGCAGCGGCTACACTCTCCCCCATTCTGGGCCCGGCAAGCTCGACCATCTTTGCGGTGGCACTGCTGTTTGCGGGCATATCGAGTAGTGTGACGGCGGGCATGGCGGCGGGAACCATCATCGCGGGCATGTTCGACGAGGAATACGACATCCACGACCGACATTCCTCGATCGGGGTGGCGGCCTGCTTCGTCGGCGCAGTGGCGGCGTGCTTGGTCGTCCCGAATCCTTTTGAGGGTCTCATTTGGAGTCAGGCGCTGCTGTCGCTTCAGCTGCCAATTACGGTCTTTGTGCTCATACGACTCACCAGTTCGCCCCGCGTCATGGGCAAATACGCCAACTCGCGCCCGCTCAACGCGCTGCTCGTAGGGATCGGCACCATCGTGACGATTCTCGATGTCGTGTTGTTGACAGGAATGTAATGAGACGGGGCACCTACCCAGGCAAACGTCTCGATCTGTAACATCTAGACATCAAAAGCGGGTCTAGATGTTACAGATCGAGATCATTCCGAGGGACAGCTCCGTTTGTCTCAACCTGTAACACGTAGGCCCCGTTTTCACTGCTAGATGTTACAGATTAAGACAAACGGTCGGCCGGACTCACAACAGACTGGATCGGCTAACAGCAGCCGTGATCCCTTGAGGACGGAGGAAAAGGGCCCCGGCCGGATATCCGACCGGGACCCTTGGACAGAGCTATGTTCGGCTTTCGCCGTGTGTCTGCGAGTTACTCCTCGACGAGCTCAAACTGATCGGGACCGACGCCGCAAACCGGGCACACGTAGTCCTCGGGCAGCTCGGGCGTGTCGACCTCAACCTCGTAACCGCAAACGATGCACACGAACTTATACGTCTTCTTCTCCTCAGCCATGATGTTCTCCTCTCGAACGTGACTGCTGGTGTACTTGCTTATTAGTATATGTTCTCAATAATATAATGCAAGTATTTTTAAAACATTTCTAGCCTTGATACGAGGACGCCTTCGGAGGCGTCTTGCCCTTCAGGACCTTATGGTAGTAATCGTAGGTGAGCGGCGTCTCGTCGCTCAGGCGCTCGGCATCCTCAACCTCGCCAATAAAGATCAGGTGCGTGCCCACGTCAACAGTGTCAATCAAACGGCAGCTAAACAAGGCCGCCGCGTGCTCGGGAACATAGGGCATGCCCAGTGCGGTCTCGCGCGTCTCGTACTTGGCAAATTTGTCATAATCGCTGCTGGTGCGAAATCCAAAGTTGCCAATGTAGAGCATATCGGCCGTCTGATCGATCACGGTCAGCGCAAAAGCCTTGGCAGACGAGATAACACCAGACGTGACATTTTCCTTGTTCACGGCAACCGAGATGCGCGGCGGCGCGGACGTCACCTGTACCGCCGTGTTGATGACGCAGCCGGCACGCAGCCCGTCGGCCGCAGCACTCACCACATACAGGCCGCTCGGCATCGTAAAGAACGCAGTTTTGTCCATAACGACCACTCCCCTAACCCGGGATTGAACCTCATGTATGTATGTACCCACAAAAAAGGCGACGTCCATACCGGACGCCGCCTTTGAGACATATGTGTCAGAACAGTAAGCAAGATGGAACGCCCGCAGTTGCGGTGAAATAGGGACTGAATAGCCCCTCAAACAGGCAAAACAGTCCGCATTCCACCGCAACTTATACAGAGCTCCTAGCGATTACGCTCCTTCAGCGCGCGATCGATTTCGCGCTGAACGTCGCGTTTGGCCATGTCTTCACGCTTGTCGTAGAGCTTCTTACCGCGACCCAGGCCCAACAGCAGCTTTACGCGACCATCGGCATTAAAGTAGAGCTCCAACGGCACCAGCGCATAGCCGCGGTTGCGCAGTTTGCCGTCAAGAAAATCAATCTCCTTGCGATGCAGCAACAGGCGGCGACGACGATCAGGATCACGGTTCCACACGCCACCGTGGCTGTAAGGGTGAATGTGCAGGCCCACCAGCCAGCACTCGCCGCCACGAATCAGCGCAAAGGTGTCAGTGATCTGACAGGCGCGCTCGCGAATCGACTTGACCTCGGTACCGCTCAGCTCAATGCCGCATTCGAACGTCTCGTCGATAAAGTATTCGTGATGCGCCGAGCGATTCTTGGAAATGAGCTTACGTTCGCGCTTACTGGGCATCGCCGGCCTCCTTGACGCCGTCGGCTCCCTTGTCGTCGCCTGCACGCTTTGCCTTGCGCTCGGCGTTGAGCTCGGCATCGCTCTCGCGCACCAGCTTAATGATCGCCGCGCATGCCTCCTCGCCCACCAAGTCGCGAGCACGCACCGTCAGGCGCGTCGCCTCCTGCTTGTCGCCGTCGCTCGCAGCGTCGGTCGCACACATGATCAGGCAAATGGCAATCTCGGCTGAAGGCGAGGTCGGCACACCTTGCAGGGCCAGTTCGCCCATCACATGGTCGTCGCTCTCATCGGCGGCATCCGGATAGGCAGTATGGATCTTGTTGAGCAGGCGCGTCGTATGAGCATCGCCAGGGGCCAAGCGCAGCGCCAGACGCGCGCAACCCACGGCCGCCGAGACGTTCTCGGTCTCGGGCTCAAGGAAATACTGGCCCAAGTTGGCGTAGGCGCGGGCGGCGCACTTGCCGTCGCTCGCACGCTCTAGCACCGAAAACGAAAGCGATGCCCACTCCTGCTTGTCCTCGAGAGCGCGGAACAGCTCTGCCAGATCCAGGCGGTAGTTACAGTTCATGGGGTCCCAGCGAACGGCCTGCATCAAGGCGTTGCGAGCACTCACATAATCCTGCTGGCGAATGTAGGCAAACGCCATGTCGGAATACAGACGATCAAAGGGCACCTCGACCTGCACCAGCTCGCGCGGATCCTTTTCCACACGACGGTAGGCCAGACGCTCAAACTTGCTATCGAAGCTAAAGTACTGGCGGTTCTCCTCCGTCTTGCACTCGGCATCGATATACTCCTCGGCGAGCTCAACCAGACGCTCCAACAGCGGCGTCGCCGTGGCCAAGTCTCCCTGCGCCAGGTAATTCTCGGCATACGTAATGTCTTGTAGGCTGATGGGCAGGTCCATGGTAACTCCTCGGTCCGGGTGAAACGCGGCTCATTCCACACATGCGGCGTATACACAAAACCCGGGTCTCTTGCGAGGCCCGGGCGTTCATTTTGTGGTAGCCCGTACCAGATTCGAACTGGTGATCTCCGCCTTGAGAGGGCGGCGTCCTAAACCGCTAGACGAACGGGCCATATGTAGCAAATGCAATGGCTGGGATGGAGGGAGTCGAACCCCCATTGACGGAACCAGAATCCGCTGTCCTGCCATTAGACGACATCCCAATGACTGCATCGCTGCGCTCGGCTGTGCCTTTGCGCAAGAAAGAAATATACGGGAAGTCCCGCCATGACGCAAGCCCCAATTTTGACTTTTTTGAAATTCGGTCAAATTGGCCTAATTTCGTCCAACCCGTGAAGGACCTGTGAAGCCAAACCGCATGCAAGGGGGCAAAATGCCGCAAGCGCACCATAGCTACCGTTGGCAGATTCTACCGTGAAAACGATAGCACCAGGCAACACAATCGAAGTATCAATGATCGCGTAGATATCGAGGCGCCATGGACGAAGAGCTTGATTACCTATGGGAGGCCCTCGGCCTCGAGATAACTGCCATCCCTTGGCCAGATCGGCACAAAATTCACCCCACGTTACGCCCCGCCATTACTGTGGTGCAGGCAAAATACCGCCGTGCATCCTTTTTGATCATGCGGATGTCATGGCACGCGGGACTCCCCGACCTTAAGCGAATCCAGGCAAGCCTCGTCGAGTTGTCCGGTATGCCGACCGTCATATCCGAGGCACACCTGGAGCAGCGCCAGCGTGAGCGACTGCAACAGCAGCGGATTCCCTTTATCTGCCCTGGCGTTCAGGCATATCTGCCCTTTATGGACGAAGAGTACTGGAGCGGCAAGCCCAACAAACAGGTAAAGATCTACGACCCGCATAAGTGGGCACAGCTTGAGGACTGACCGGAGCGAACCTGCCGGCGGAAAGCACATCCCAGAATCAGCGCCAAAAACGGGACGCGCTTTCCGCAGTTGCTACAGCAGCGCCTCGGTCCAGGCTGCTTCCCTAAAACCGGGGATCGCAAAGTCATCGCCCACCAGCAGCGGACGCTTAACCAGCATGCCGTCGGTCGCCAACAGCTCATAGCATTCCTGATCCGACATCCCTGCATCCAGACGTGCCTTCAGGCCAAGCTCTCGATACTTCATGCCCGACGAGTTAAAGAAGCGACGCACCGGCAGCCCCGAACGCGCAATCCAGGTCGCAAGTTCCTCAGCCGAAGGATTGTCTGTAACAATATCGCGATCGACATACTCAACCCCATGCTCGTCCAACCAGGCCTTGGCCTTTTTACACGTCGAGCATTTGGGATATTCAACAAACAGCACTGCCATGGGGATTCCCTTCTTAGAAAAGACAAGTGTCTAGCAAACAGCGCACCGATGGCCATCTGCGACCGATGCCGATATTGTAGCCAGCGCCGGCGTACAGGCGGTCGTGGTTTTCCATCTTGAGGTTAACGTCTCGCATGGGCGCCAATGGTACGGTATGGGCGACACGACGGATGTTGGTGCCCATCCACATGCAAACGGGGGCAAGTGGGTCTGGGTGGGCAACGGTAGCCGTTGAGCCCGCGTCCCCGACAGCCCTACTCCGTCTCGCGCATCCATCGATCGAAGGTCCCCACGCACACACCCAAACGCTTTGCCGCCTGACTCCGGGTAATATTGCCCGCCTCATAGATATCGCGCACTCGTTCAAATTGCGGAGGGCACGGCTTGCGGGGCCGACCGAAACGCACGCCGCGCGCCCGAGCCGCCGCGATTCCCTCCGCCTGACGACGGTGGATGTTCTCTCGTTCCACCTGCGCCACATAGCTCAACAGCTGCAAAACGATATCGGCGATCAGCGTGCTGGTCACATCCGATCCGCCGCAATCTCTCGCACGCGTATCGAGCAACGGCATGTCCAGCACAACGATGGCCGCACCAAGTTCCTTGGTTATACGACGCCATTCCTCGAGTATCTCGCTGTAGTTTCGACCCAGTCGATCGATGGAAAGCACCACCAACACGTCACCGGAAGCCAAGACATGAAGCAGTTCCCGATACCGAGGGCGATCAAAGTCCTTACCGCTCGCACGGTCGGCAAAGACATTCGCCGGCTCCACGCCATAGGCGCTAAGCGCATCCAACTGGCGATTCAAATTTTGATCGCGCGAGCTCACCCGCGCATACCCATATACCGTTGCCACAACATCCCAGCTTTCTCGTAAACCTGCCAAAAAGGGACAGGTTTGTTTTGGTAGGTCCTATCTCCCAAAAGCATATGAAGAAGCGGCCGAGCTCATGGCAGGGCAATCAAGAGACACGCAAAGAGGGCGGCCCCGAAAGACCGCCCTCTCCGCTTTGCCGATACTCACTCCATACCGATTAATGAATGAGCTTAAAGTCCAAATGTCCGCGAGTAGTGTTGACGCGCGAGACTTCGATAATCACGCGCTGCCCCAACTCAAAACGACGCCCCGTGTCGGCACCCGTCAACGTGAGCGCATCCTCGTCAAACTCAAACCACTCGTTACCCAAGCTCTTAATGGAAACCAGTCCCTCGACCTGCGTTAGGTCGAGACGCGCGAATAGCCCCATGCTGCTGACCCACGAGACCGTTCCGGCATAGCGCTCGCCCAGGCGGTCCTCGTAGTACTGCGCAATCTTGATTTTTTGCGTCGCATGGCTGGCAGCGTCGGCCGCACGCTCGGCATCGCTGCACGCGCGGCAGATTTGCGGCAGGATGCGCGGAAGCGACTCTCGGCCTTTTCCGATCAGCCTCGGCGTACGCACCAAGGCGTCTTTCCCGCCCAGCTGCTCGTATGCCAGCTGCAGCTTGAGCACGCGATGCACCACCAGATCGGGGTAACGGCGAATGGGGCTTGTAAAGTGGCAGTAGCACGGCGCGGCGAGCGCAAAGTGGCCCTCGTTGCGAGGCTTATACAGCGCACGCTGCATGCTGCGCAGAAGGAGCGTGTTGACGAGCGGCGCGTTAGCCGTGCCGGCAGCAGCGTCGACTGCCGCCTGCAACTCGTCGGGACTTCCCAGGGCAATGCCCGCCGCACGGCGATCATCGATGATGCCGAGCTGCGCCAGCGCCACAGCAGCACCATGTAGGCTGTCGGGGCTGGGGTCATCGTGCACGCGATAGCATGCCTCGATATCGCGGTCGGCCAGCCACTCGGCCACGCACTCGTTAGCCAGCAGCATCGCCTCCTCGATAAGTGAGGTTGCGCAGGAACGCTCGCGTGCCACAATCTGCACAGGCACGCCGTCCTCGTCCAGCAGCGCGCGAATCTCGGCCGTGTCAAAGTCGACCGAACCGCGTGTGCGACGTATGCGGCGCCGAAGCTCCGCGAGTTCGTTTGTGGCGATCAAGAAATCGGCAAGGTCAACGTTATAGCCGCGAGCAGTGTCCTCGCACGCAAGCCCGCGCTCAAGTGCTTTCTCGCGCGAGGCTTCGGCCGCAGCGACATCCTCGGCGGCACCCTCCAGCACCGAATACTCCACCGCGCCAGCACGCACCAGCAGTGCCTCGGCGCCGTCGTAATCCATACGCACACGCGAACGAATCACACTGGGATAGGGATCGTAATGGCGCACACGACCTTGCGCGTCGAGCTCGATGTCGATGGTAAACGCCAGACGATCCTCATCGGGGCGCAGGGAGCACAGGTCATTAGACAGGCGCTCGGGCAGCATGGGAAGCACGCGATCGGCAAGGTAGACCGACGTCGTGCGATGGCGGGCCTCCAGGTCGATACGTCCATCCCAGGCAACATAGTGCGAAACGTCAGCGATATGCACGCCCAGCTTATAGCCGCCCTCGGGCGTGCGTTCCAGTGAGATGGCATCGTCAAAGTCGCGCGCATCAACCGGGTCGATGGTGATGACAAAACGATCGCGCAGGTCACGACGAAGCGGATCTTTAAGCGCTGCAGTCACGTCGAGCGAAAGCGCCTCTGCCTCTGCCAGCGCCGCCTCGGGATAGCTGTCGGTATAGCCATAGCGCGCCATAACATATTGGACGCCCAGATCAGGCGCATCGTCACCGCCGATGCGACGCTCAAGAGTCACCGTGCCCGACTCCAAGCGCGTCGGGTAGGTTAGAATGCGCGCGACGACAACATCGCCAGGATGCACGTCCAAGCGCTCAGCAGAGGTGTCCTCGGGCAAAATAAAGAAGTCAGCCTTCAGGCGCGAATCGAGCGGCTCGATCACCCCGAGCGGGCCGGCGATCCGGTAGGTACCCACCACGCTTATAGCCGCACGTTCAACGACGCCTTCAATCACGGCGCGACGCTCACCATGCGGGCTGTTCTTAATGCTCACGGCAACGGTATCGCCGTCCATGATCTCACGCTTGCCGCGACCCATGACCTTGTAGTCGCCATTCTCGGTTATGACATAGGCACTGTGCTCATGGAGCTGCACGCGGCCAGTCAGGCTCGGACGACGCTCGCTGCGCACCGGCCCGCGCTTATTGCGAGTTCCACGCTTATGTTTGTTATTGCGCCCCATGGCGCCTCCTTACTATCGATAGCCGTTTACACCCCAAGAGTCTACCCAAATGATCCCTAAGGGACGGCAGGATTGCGGATCACTCGAATCGTCCGACCCCCTAAGTGATCCGTTTTCCTCCGTCCCCAGGGGATCAAAAAACGGGCCGCCCCTGGAAAGGGACGACCCGTTGCAGACGGCATATCCGCAGCGCTTACACGCGCAGATAACGGCGCATGGCGATGGCAGAACCAAAGAGACCGATAATGACACCGACGAGAATCAGTGCGGCGTAGGTCACCAGATAGTACTGCATCGGCAGCGCAAACGACATCCAGCCGACGCTCGCCTGCAGGCGCGGAATCATCAGATTGCGCAGCAGCTCCAAAACACCGATGGAAAGCAGCGAGCCCAGAATGGCCTGCAACACGCCCTCGGTAATGAACGGCCCGCGAATGAAGCCGTTGCTGGCGCCCACCAGGCGCATAATCGCAATCTCGCGACGACGCGCCGTAATGGACAGGCGAATCGTGTTGTTGATAAAGATGAACGCGATAAAGGTCAGCAGACCGACGAGTACCACGGCGGCGATACGGATGTAGTTGGTCACCTGGAACAGGCGGCTCACTTCCTCCTGGCCATACAGCACGCTCGCGTTGACGTCGCCGTCGTCCGCGATCTTTTGGAAGTCGGCATTCTTCTTGAGCTTCTTGGCCGTGCTCTCGACCTGAGACGGATCGTCCATCTCAATCGCAAACGAGGCGGGAAGCGGGTTCTGGCCGTCGAGCGCGCTCATGGTGGCGTCGGCGTTGCCCGACATCTTGCTCGTGTACTCGGCCAGCGCGTCGTCCTTGTCCTTATAGGTCACGGACTTGACGTTATTCCACGTCTTAAGCTCGGCCTCAAAAGCCTGAACATCGGCCTGATCGGCGTCATCACTAATGAACGCGTTGATGACAACCTGATCCTCGACGGTGCCGATCACGGAGTTCAGCATCGCGGAACCCATAATGAACAGGCCGATGATAAACAGCGAAAGGAAGATCGTGATGACGGCGCCGAGCGAGGTGGTCCAGTTACGGAAGAAGTGGCTGATAGCCTCTTTGAGCGAATAGCCCACGTTAGTTGGTGCCATAGTTGCCGTAACCTCCCCTCTCCTGGTCGCGGATGACGTGGCCGCCCTCGAGGGCGATCACGCGACGGTGCATGCTATCGACCATCTCGCGGTCGTGCGTGGCGACGATCACGGTGGTGCCGGTACGGTTAATGCGCTCGAGCAGCTTCATAATGCCCAGCGAAATCGCCGGGTCGAGGTTGCCCGTGGGCTCGTCGCAGATAAGCAGCGGCGGACGGTTGACCATAGCGCGAGCAACGGCGACACGCTGCTGCTCGCCACCGGACAGCTGATCGGGCAGAGAGTCCATCTGATCGGCCAGACCGACCAGGCGAAGCACCTCGGGCACCTGGCTGCGAATGACGCCCTTGGGCTTGCCGATGCACTGCAGGGCAAACGCCACGTTTTCGTAGGCGGTCTTCTGCGGCAGGAGCTTAAAGTCCTGGAAGACGGCACCGATCTGGCGACGCAAGAACGGAACCTTGCGGTTCTTGATCTTCATGAGGTCCTGACCGGCAACCAGGATGCGGCCGCTCGTCGGCTTGACGTCGCGGTTGAGCGTCGACAGCAGCGTGGTCTTACCCGAGCCGGAGTGACCGACCAAGAAGACAAACTCGCCCGGATAGATCTCGATGTTGATGTCGTCGAGCGCGGGCTTGTTGGGCTGTGCCGGGTAGATCTTGGTGACGTGCTCCATAAGGATGACGGGCTCGACACCGGCCTGCTTGGCCATCTTCTTGCGGCTGGCCTGCGGATCGATGGGCGCAAACACCGACGTAAAATCGGGGTTGTTGAGCGCGTTATCGAGGCTTGCGACCTCGGCTGCCTGATCGCTCTCGACCACCGGGGCAGCAGGCTGCGTGGGGTCGGGAATAGCGGCAAAGAGACCGGACTGCGCAGGCTGAGGAGCCGGCGTCGCAGGGGCCAAGGGGTCGGGAATGCCGGCCATGGTAGGCTGCGGCGTGGCGGCACCAGCCTGAGGCTGCTCCACGCGAGCGGT
>URMR01000041.1 GCA_900548935.1 uncultured Collinsella sp. | reverse complement strand
TATTGCGCCAATTCTTACAACGCCTGGGGCTGGAGTGCACGTGGCGGCGGCTGGCGCAGCTTTGGCAGCTGGAGCGAGGGCATCTCCGCTCACGTTGCCTATCTGGGCGCCAACTACGGCTCCACCCTTACCCCAGCAGCGGCCAAAAAGTACTGCCCGCCCACGTGGCAGGACTGGTACAACAAGGTTGCAGCCCAAATGAACCGCATCTAAGATCAACGTCAAAGGGCCCCAATCGGGGCCCTTTTTCTTTTACGCGACGGAGGTATCGACGACGCCAGTCGCGTTTGCGATGGCAACAATGATAATCATTGCCAACAAGAGCACACCCATAGCCTTGAAACAGAGCTTTGCAAGCTTTTTACCGCGATATCTATCGAGTAGCTCAAACCGCCGGCGAAGGCGGCGTTTATCGAGCACTACAAAATGAATGAGCGCTATGAGACCGTCGACGAAGACAAAATACTCAATCGCGAGAAACCATATCGGGTAGTTTTGGTTGACGCCCGTGGGATGAAAAACGGCAAAATGGCTTCCGGCAAAGAAAACAAGTAGCGAAAGATAGATGAATGCGTTCCAAATGCGCCCAACGGTGTCGGGAATGCGGGAGAGTAAATTCGGGCGCTCAGGCACCATCGGCAATCCACCCTGATACTGATCTGCGGGGAGCACGGGCGCAGGGCACACAACTCGCCGCTCCGGAGGCTCTTGGAAGGAAACAGCATTCGGCGCGGACGATGGCGTCGGTGCGGACAACGCATACGATGCGCGTGCAGCGTGCCCTAGTGCCTTCGCGCTTGCAAAGCGCTTGTCCGGATCGAGCGCCATCGCCATGCAAATAACATCGACAAGCGAGGCGGGAACGTCACATGCCTCGCATTGCTCGCGCATGTCCCGACCCGGCTTGGGGTCGGCCCCCGTCAGACAAAAGAACAGCAGGGCACCGAGCGCATAGACATCGCTTCGCGCGCTCGTCTGGCCAAAACCGTACTGCTCGGGCGGCGCATAGGGCCGCGTGCCAAACTTAACGGTATCGGCATCGGCTCCTTCGCGCCACACGCGAGCGATTCCCAAGTCGATAATCACCAACGATGAAAACGTCAGGCCGTCATCAGGCGTATAGTTGGCACCTGTCACGATGATATTCGACGGCTTGAGGTCGCGATGGATCACCGGCGCCGACGTCTCCCCCGCCATTGCAAAACCGGCGTGGAGCTCGCCCACGGCATCGCATAGGGCAGGATACAGTTCACGCGCATAATCGGGAGTGGCTCCCAGACGGTCCACCAGCGCCCCGAGTGTCTCCCCTTCGATGTATTCCATAACCACGTTGAGCTCGTGGCCCGCACGACGACAATCGACGATTCTGGGCAGGTGCTCAAAACGCCTGCCTGCCCGCTGAGCGGCAAACAGACGCTCGTATGCCCCGCCGATTTGAGCCGAAGCATCGATGCGTTTACGGACAAAGGGGCCGAGCGAACCACCGCCGGTTCCTTCAAAGTACACGAGCTCGGTTGTTTCAACGGACGAGCGCTTAAGTACACACTCCACGCGATAGCTGTCGTCGCGATCGAGCGACGCCAGGTGCTCGGCAAGCGCTGCAGTCAGCTCGTCATCGGAATATGTTGGGGTCTGAGTATCCATAGCCTCCATCATAGCGCAGGGCGCAGACACCCCATGGCATCCGCGCCCCGTTCGTTTGCATCGTTGTTCGACAGCTCCGCCGGCTCAGATATCAGCCGCTAACTCACCGTCTCCTCGCCAAAGTGATACAGCTCCTCGTTGACCTTTTGGAGGCTGCACCCGCGATCGATACAAAAGATGATAATCGCATCGCGACGGTCCTTGCAGTTAAGGACGCTTACCCCGGCAGCCGTCAGCGCACGGTTGGTCTCTTTGAGCGTCAGCGCCATCGCAAAGGCAATCTGCAGCACCTTATTGCGACTCGGATGACGCGCGCCAGTAAAGATCTGATAGCCAAAGGTCTCATTGAGATCGGCCATACGAACCACGCGCGAGCGCTCCAAGCCCTTTTCCTGCAGTAGCTGCTTCAGGTAGTCCGAAAGCGACGGGACGGCAAAGTCGTGCTCCCTGATATAGCCATCGATGTTCGGCACATCGAGAAGCTCATTGAGCAACTCCTCGGTCAGCTTTTTATCGGGCATACGACTTCACCTCCCCCAGTGCATGCAACATGCTAGAAACCGCTCACATCCGAGCGTTCCCAACTGGCGACCTGATCGGGAGACACCGTGCCCAGCGCCTCGAACTTCCAGGAGCCGCCCGCCTTCAGATGATTGGTGTTTGCAAGAGCCGTTCCAACCTGGTTGCCATCGGCATCATACAGAACATACTCAATCTGAATGTAGCTCTTTTCCTTGTCCGTGTTATTGGTCAGCGTACCCGTGATCTTATAGGCAAACTGATTGGAGGTGTCTTCAGCCTCGTCAGCAATGGTATACGGTTCTTGCGGTTCTTTTTGCTCCTCAGCCTGCTGTGTCGTCTCGGCAGGTTTTGCCGAATCGTTCGCAGACGAATCGGTTGAGTTGCCGCCCATAGAGCCCACGGCACCGACAATAACCAGCACCACGATGACGCCTAGGACGATCTTGCCAATCGGCTTCTTTCCCTCTTTTGCCATTATGCATCCTTCCTACGATCCGGCTACTGTGCCGGCACACAGCACATCGTAGGAGGCAGCGAACTCAAATTCATTAGCTGGGAGCTAATGTCGCGACACAGCTTGCCATCTGACACTCATTAGTCCCTTTCTTCCTTCACCGAACTCATGCCTTTGTTGTTGACTATTAAACATTTAGACGTAAACTGCTTTGTTACCTTGTCAACATCTGAAAGGAACCTCATTGGGAAAAGACGTACTGGTACAGCAACTCGTCGACTCATTCGACAGCTGGCCCGCCAAAAAAACCGGTTGCGGATCGTCCCGCATGACACAAGAGCTCTATCCTTTTGACAAGCTCTTCTCTCCCATCAAAATTAACAAGCTCACCGTCAAAAACCGCATTGTCATGGCACCGATGGGCAATATCGACATGTGCGAGGAAACTGGCCGCCCCAGCGACATGATGCTGCAGTACTTTTTCGCCCGCGCCAAAGGCGGCTGCAGCCTCATCACAACAGGGCTCGTGCCGGTAAGCCACAGCATCGATACCACGGTCACCGAGCTGGACAAGCTCACCTATTTCCCGCGCATCGATCGAAGCCGAACCGTTATGGCAGGCTGGCGCGACCTTGCCCAAGGCGTCCATGCCTTCGGATCGCGCATTTTTGTCCAGCTTACGGCTGGACTCGGCCGCGTGGGCAACCCGCAATGCCTCATCACGCAAAAGAAGTTTCCGGTCTCGGCGAGTTTCTTGCCTAACTACTACATCCCCGCCATTCCATGCATGCGCCTCTCGGACCAAAAGCTGCGCCGTATCGTAAACAATATCGGCCAAGCGGCGGCCGATGCCCATGCCATGGGCATCGATGGCGTCTATTTGCACGGACACGAAGGCTATCTTATCGAGCAGCTCGGAAACCCCGCCTTTAACCATCGCAAGCTCGGACGTTATGCCGATTGGCGTCAATTTGGCCTCGATATGGTCAAAGAAATCCGTCGCCGCGTTGGGCCCGACTACCCCATTATGTACCGCATCGACCTTTCGCTTGCACTCGAGGAAACCTATGACGAGCAGGTCATGAATTCAACCTATCTGGGACGCATGCGCGGCGGCCGCACGGTCGAACAGACCCTGTGCTATATGGAAGAGCTCGTGACGGCAGGAGTAGATATCTTTGACGTCGACCTGGGTTGCTACGACAACTGGTGGATGCCCCACCCGCCTGCGAGCATGCCCGCAGGCTGCTTCGTTCCCGTGGCGCGCGCCGTTCGGGAGCGCTTTGCCGCCGACAATATCCGCTCCAATGCCGGCCTTCCCGTACCCGTTGTCGCGGTGGGTAAGTTGGGCTACCCCGACATTGCCGAACGCGCCCTTCGCAATGGCGACGCCGATATGATCATGCTCGGACGCCCGCTGCTTGCGGATCCCGAGTGGCCCAACAAGGCGTACGCCGGTCGCGTGGCAGATATTCGCCCCTGCATCGGATGCCAGGAAGGATGCCTCAACGAGTTTGTCGAAGGGGGCCACCCGCAGTGCGCCGTCAATCCACGCTGCAGCTTTGAATACCTCATGCCCCAGATACCCGCTCCCGCCATAGAATCCAAACGCATAGCGGTGGTAGGAGCCGGGCCCGCCGGGATGGTCTGTGCGCTAATCGCTGCACGTCGTGGCCACGACGTAAAGCTCATCGACGCCGAAGATGGACTTGGAGGAAAACTCCTCTCCGCCAGCGCCGCCCGGATCAAGTTCGACCTCGATAATTACCGCTCCTATCTTGTTCGACAGGTGCGCGAGCAGGCAGAAAAACCCAACGGGAACCTGGCACTCGAGCTTGGACGGGCAGCACGCGCCGAAGATCTTGCAAAAGCAGGCTTCGACGCAATCGTGTGTGCGACAGGCACTTCCAATGCGATACCGCCCATCCCCGGCCTTACGGAGCTTGCAGCATCGGGCCATGCCGTGCAGGCAACGCAGCTACTGCGCCAACCCGCGCTGCTTGGCAACGCCAAAACCGTCGCCATCATTGGCGGAGGGGCCGTGGGCTGCGAGGTTGCCCAATGGCTCACCGTCGAACACGGCATACCACAGGTCAGCGTAATTGAAATGCTGCCTCACATGATGCAGGGCTCCTGTACGGCAAATCGCGGCCACCTACTCCATACGCTCAGGGGACGTAATGTGCGGCTCTTCAATATGACACGCGTCGAGCGCGCGGAGGTCGGCGGCAAGCGCGAGTCTGGAGCCCCATCGGGGTACGCGCGCCTCCACTTGAGTCGCAACTGCCACAAAAACGTTCCCGACCCCTACGTCTCGTGGTCACCGGTCTTGCCCGAGAACGTCGAAAACCCGCTTGCACCCAAAATCGGCAACGACTGGAAGCCGCTCGAGCTAACCTGCGACCTGGTAATCATTGCCTGCGGCGGACACCCCGACGACGCACTGTTCTACAAACTGGAGCAGACGCACGCCGCAAACGAGCTGCATAACATCGGCGATGGGTTTGCACCCGGCCGTGTGCTCGAAGCGGTCCGCGCGGCATACCGACTCGGCACCAATATCTAACACGAAAGGATAGGCTCACAGATGAACCTGACTTCCCAACAACAAGCCCTGCTCGACGGCGCCAAGGGCCCCGCCATGGCCAAAGTGGTCAAGACCCTCGTTATGTACGGCGAATGCTTTGGCGCCGAGCGCATGGTTCCCGTGACCGGCGCAAACGGTCATCTTGTCACAAGTTTTGGCCTCTCCATGCTCGGTCCAGTCTATGACCTTATGGATGAACTGCTGAAAGACGGCGCCCTGTCCGGTCAGTCATTCTCGGTCGACCCGAGACCCCTCGACCCCGCTGTCCCGGCCAACCCGCTGCAAAAGCTGCTGTTCAAGATTATGTATTCCAAACAAGACGATTATGAGGCACAGCTGCGCAGCATGGGCCTGTTGGACAGCGATGCTTTCACCTGCACCTGCTACCAGCCCGAGGTTGGCAATCGACCTCGGCGCGGCGACATCCTAAGCTGGGCAGAAAGCAGCGCCGTGGTCTTTGCCAACTCCGTGTTGGGCGCTCGCTGCAATCGCAACTCCGGCATCATCGAGATGTTCGGCTCAATTGCCGGCTTTGTCCCGGAATTCGGCCTGCTCACCGATGAGGGCCGCAAGGCGACCTGGATCATCGAAGTCGACTGTAAGCGCAAGCCCGAAGCGCAAGTGCTTGGCAGCGCCATTGGCATGAAGGTGATGGAAGACGTCCCTTACATTAAAGGCCTCGACCGCTGGCTTGGCCGCGAACTCACACCCGGCACGCAGGACTACCTTAAGGACATGGGCGCTGCCAGCGCATCGAACGGCGCTGTCGGGCTCTACCACGTGGACGGCATCACGCCCGAGGCCGTCGAACAAGGCGAACAACTCATAGCACCAGACGCCCAAATCTATCGCATTGACGACGCCGAGCTGGAACGCATCCGCTCGAGCTACCCCGTTATGTGGAAGAACCCGGACGCGCGCCCCAAGCTGGCCTTCATCGGCTGCCCCCACCTCTCGTCTGCACAACTCGCCCACTGGGCAGACGCCATCTGCGATGGGTTGAGTGCCTCCGGCAACTGCCGCGTACAAGTACCCACCGTACTGACCGCCGCCCCATCCGTGGCAGACGCCTTCCGCAAGACTGCGGCATACAGGCGCCTCTCGACTACCGGCGCCGTCGTCTCGAGCATCTGCCCGCTTATGTACACCAACAACCCGCTGTGCGGCAGCATGCCCATCATCACCAACTCCAACAAGTTGCGTACGTACTCGGCATCGCGCTACTACACCGACGACGAGGTGCTCGCCTACGTCACCACCGGAAAACCAATCAAATAGGAAGGCGACTCCTCATGAAGAAAATCTTTCACGGCCGCGTCGTTGTCCCCGGAACTGCCCACGCCAAGGCACTTGTCTCTCACGGAGGGCTCAACACACTCGCATCGTTTCAGAAGGCACTGATGTTTGGCGACAAAAAGGCCACGTGTTCCGACCAAAACAATCCCGACTTGTACGGCAAACCTTTGGCGGGATGTGCCTTGTGCCTTCCGCAGACCATCGGCTCCACCACGGGCGGCATGGTGCTCTTCTGCGCCACCAAAATGGGGCGCCAACCCGCATGCCTGCTGTTTTCCAAACCCATTGACAGCCTTGCCGCCGCTGGCGCGATCCTCTCGGGTGTATGGACCGACACCCCCATGCCCACCATTGACAACCTGGGCGATGAGTTTCTCGATGCCGTGTCGACGGGAGACGCCATCACCGTGGGCGAAGACGGCACGGTCATCGTCGGCTAAGGCTATCCGACCCGCCGCCCGCAGATGAACAACGTGTTTCGCCGTTTCCCACACGCGGTGCGGGCGATAATCTTGACGTATTCGATATACAACACGAAAGGAGTCCCACCATGGGAGCATCGGTATCGGTCGCACAGGGCGCGCCTCTTGATGCAGGCACCTACAAGGCAGACGAGGTAGCCGTCGAGCGCTTTTGCGAATTGCTGCGCATCCCCACCGTTTCGCGTGAGAACATCGCCGAGCGCGACGATGAGCCCTTCAGCCAGTGGATTCCCACGCTTCAGCGACTTTATCCGCATTTCTTTAAAGTCGCCGAGCTCACACGCATCGACGACTTTGGCATGCTCCTGCGTTGGCCTGGCGCCGATTCCGCCTTGGACCCCATCGTCATGATGGCGCATCAGGACGTCGTGCCCGTCGAGGGCCAGGACTGGGAACACGATCCCTTTGGAGCCGAGATCTTCGACGGCGAGATCTGGGCCCGCGGATCACTCGACACCAAGTGCATCGTCTCTGCTTTTCTCGAGGCCGCCGAGCATTTGATTGCCCAGGGCTTCGTTCCCCCGCGCGATGTCTGGTTCTTCTCGAGCGATGGCGAGGAAATCGCTGCACCTACTGCAACCCATGCAGTGCAGTGGCTTCGCGAGCATAACATCCATCCCTATATGGTGCTCGATGAGGGCGGCGCCGTGGCAACCGATGCACCGCTCGGTGTCACCGAACCCGTTGCCATGGTTGGCGTGTCCGAGAAGGGCCATGTCGACCTTACCGTCACGGCGCGCGCCGACGGCGGCCACGCTTCTACGCCTGCGGCAAACGATGCCTGCCGTCTTCTCTGCCGTGTATGCGAGACCATCTCTGCCAACCCCGGCAAGCCGCAGCTTACGCCTGCCGTCGAGGCCACACTGACCGAGCTGGGTGCCCGCAGCAGCGCGACGTTTCAGGCAATCTTTGGCAACCTCTGGCTCACACGCCCCGCGGTTACCAAGATTATGGCCGCCAGCCCCGAGACCTCGGCCATGCTGCGCACAACCTATGCGCTCACGCAACTCGAAGGCTCCAACGCGCACAACGTGCTGCCACCAGTCGCTCGCGCCAATTTCAACGTGCGCATCGCTCCGTTCGAGACCATCGCCGATGCCGTTGAGCGCGCTCGCAAGCTCGCCGCTCAGCAGTGCCGCGCCTCGGGTGTAAGCCCCGATCACGTCACCGTCGAAATCAACGAGGCGATCCCCTACACCGAACCCGCACCTATCTCGCCTTACGAAGACGATGCCGCCTTCAACTACATCCATCGCTGCGTGTCGGGTGTCTATCCCGAGGCCGGCTTTGCTCCCTACGTGCAGAACTCCTGCACCGACTCGCGCGAGTTCAACGATATCTGCGATCGCGTCTACCGCTTCTGCGGCTTTATCTACTCGGGCGAGGCGCGCAAGCTCATCCATGCCGCCAACGAACGCATCGGTGTCGATGTCTACAAGCGCGGCGTCGAATTCTATGTGGCGTTTCTCGCCAACCTTGAACAACTGTAGGACGGGAGGGCCGATAGCGCCCCTCCCCGCTTTTACCGACCAGGAGAACCAGCATGACCCAACCAAATCTTAAGCGGGCGGCCCGGCTCGACACCAAGGCCGTCGCCCTCGCCTCCCTACCCTTTATGGGCATGATCAGCTTTTGGCAGGTCTACGACGGCATCGTTCCTAAGATGCTCACGGGGACCTTTGGCCTATCCAACTCGCTCACCGGCGCGATCATGGCCATCGATAATGTCTTTGGCCTGTTCCTGCTTCCGCTCTTTGGCATCCTCTCGGATCGTTGCACAAGCAAACTCGGGCGCCGAACGCCCTTTATCTTGGGCGGCTCCGCGGTGGCAATGCTCTCCGTCCCGCTCATCGCGATCGCCAACAACATGGGCAGCCTGTCTCTGCTCATCGGCGCGATTATCCTCACGCTATTGGCAATATGCGCCTATCGCACCATGACGGTTGCCATCGTGGCCGATATTACGCCTCGCCCACTGCGAACCAAGGCGGACTCGATCGAAAAGATCGTCGGCTATGCGGGAACGGGCCTTATGCTCGTCGCCATCTCGGTCATGGTTCCCAAGGCCCACAAGCCCGATTATCTTCCGCTCTTTATCTTGCAGGCCGCCTTTATCCTCGTGTCGGCCGTTGTCTATGGCATCTTTGTCCGTGAGCCCGCCCTCGTCGAAAAGATGCGCGAGAAATCGCTGTCCATGGGCATCGACGAGGATCAGATTGACAAAGATGACTCCCCTGAGGCCGGCGGTAAAGATCGCGTTGCAGACGCCGGCGTACGCCGCTCCATCATCATGCTGCTCGCTGCAACGTTTTTCTACTACATGAGCTATAACGCCATGACCACCAATATCAGCCGTTATGCCGATTTGTTCTACGGCATGGAGGGCGGTTCCTACGCCATCATCAATATCGTGACGATTGCAGGCGCGCTGCTAAGCTACGTACCCTTGGCAAATCTTTCACTCAAAATCGGCCGCAAAAAGGTCGCCCTGGGCACCGCCGTCATCATGGTTTTGTGCCCCGCGCTTCTTTGGCTGGCACCCGGCTTCTCGCCCGTGTTGTACGGCGTCTTTTTGTTGATGGGCGTCGCGTTGGGCGGCGTGGACCTGTGCGTGTACACGATGATTCTGGAGTGCTGCAGCTCCCAAAGCGTGGGCCGCTACTCCGGTTACTACTACACCGTGAGCATGGCGGCTCAGGTGGCGACACCGATTCTCTCCGGCATCGTTATGGACGTGGCGCCGTCGATGCTCTTCGCCTACATCACGGCAATGGGTATGATTATGGCCGCGAGCATTGCCGCCGCCAAGCACGGCAACGCTATCTTGATCGACGAGGTCGCTCGCCGCGAGGCAGCCGAGTAGAAGTGCACGCCAATATTGAGCAATGGAGCCGGATGGGGGTATTTTCCATCCGGCTCCATTTTTTCATCCTCAAGAGGCTTGTCGAAGCCTACCCCACCGTGACGGATTCCCCGGTAAAGGCACTGATCATCAACAGGACAAAGAACACCAGGTAGCTGACACTCAGCAGATACGCAATGACCAGGAAGACGACCCATCCGGCATTGGTCTTGCCGTCGGCACGACGTTGCTCGCGAGAACGGCACAGCCAAATCGTCACGCCAATGGCCACAATCAACAGCACAAGTGCCGCTGCCGCCAGTCCGGCAAGCGCAAACATCACGCCAATACTCACAGCAATAACCGGGAGCAGCAGCAAGCCGCATCCGCACCCACCAGGACTATACACGGCAGACTGTCGACGTCGTTCCATCGTCACTCCAAGTCAAGCAATCGTTTGTAGACATCGAGGCCTTTGAGCAGAATTTCCTCGTCAAAGAGCATGGTATCGGTATGCAGAGCGCTCGTGGCATAGGCGGGACAGCCATCCGAATCGCTCGGATTATCTTGGACGGCAGGCGCGCCCGTGCCCAGCAAGAAGAACACGCCCGGCAGATGGCGCTGATAGAACGCGAAATCCTCGGCGATCAGCAGCGGCTCGTCCACAAGTTGCAGCTCGGACAAGGCAGGCGCAATGCAGGCAAACAGCTCGGGGTCGTTATCGACTGGCGGATAGCCCTCGGCAAAATTGAGATCGTACGTGCAGCCCGTTTCAGCACATGCTGCATCGAGCACACGGCGCACGCCCTCGCGCGCTCGGTCGAACATATCGTCCGTAAACACGCGCAAGCTGCCCGCAACATGGGCCTCCCCCGCCACCGCATTGCAGACGGTGCCGGCCTGCAGCAGGCCGAACTTACCAATGCAGGGCTCGTCGGCACCCAACTCGTCCATGAGCTCGCGCTCGGAAACCAAGAACTTGGCAGCTGCCAATGCCGCATCGTGAGATTCGCCAACGGGAACGCCGTAGGTCTTGGCGATATGGATACTTGTCCCGTGAATGTGCACATGCGTCTCGCTCGAACGCGCTAGAAGCGGACCGGGACAGCTCGCCAACGTACCGGCGGGCAAATCGGGCCATACGTGGAAGCCAAAGATGCGATCTGCCCCATAGCGCTCGAATACGCCGCTCTCGCACACCGTCTTGGCGCCACCGGTCGTCTCCTCGGCCGGCTGAAACACAAAGAGCACGTTGCGCTTGATGACGCCCGGCTGCTCACGAATCGTTCGGTCGACAAAAGTCGCCGCCGCGAGCGCCATGGCCATGTGTCCATCGTGTCCGCACGCGTGCATTTTGCCGGGATGCGTCGAGGCAAAGGCCGCGCCCGTTGCCTCCGCGATGGGCAGCGCATCCATATCGGCGCGAATCGCCGTGGCATGCGCGGCACCGACGCCAGCGTCGAAGAAAGCGCAGACGCAGCTGGGGCACGGATGGGTCACTTCGCAAGCGAGCGGTGCCAACACGCCCTCGATATAGGCGATAGTCTGCGGAAGATCGAAGTCGAGCTCCGGAATGCGATGGAGATCGCGGCGATAGCGACGGAGTTCTTGGAGCTCGGTCATAAAGGTTCCTTTCATAGGTGCGCACCGGTTGCCATCTTATTGTGCCGCAAGATTGCCGCACCCTTGTTTCTAGCATATCCCTGCATTTTTTAAACGTTATATACGAATACTCTTGTTTGGTAAAGTGCAACGTGGTAGGGTCGTTACCACTTGATAGAGGCGCGGGCACGAAGAGCCGCGGGCGAGTCGGCAGACTTTGACCCTGCGGGGAGGCGAAACCCGCCGAACTGGGTTTTTCGGGCACGAACAGCCTGGTGGGCCTGCGGGAAACACCCACAGGACTGTCTGCAGCAATGCGGGAGCGCTATCCGGACATTGGGTCCACGCTATGCGGATTCGATGCGCAGATGGCGCCGTCTGGATAGCGAGGTTTACGGGACATGGCATTGACCCCCAACGAGGCATATGCGGCCAAGCAGCCGTTTGTGGACAAGGAGACGCTCGAGCATATCGTCGAGCAGTTCCCCACGCCATTTCATCTATATGACGAGGCGGGCATCCGCCGCAACATGCAAGAGGTGCGCGACGCCTTCGCATGGAACCCGGGCTTTAAGGAATACTTTGCCGTCAAGGCCAACCCCAACCCGGCGCTCATCTCCATTCTCAACGAATACGGCTGCGGCTGCGATTGCTCGAGCTATACCGAGCTCATGATCGCCCGCTCGCTGGGCATCACGGGACACGACATCATGTTCTCGTCCAACGACACGCCGGCAGCGGACTTTGAGCTCGCCGACAAACTGGGCGCCATCGTCAACTTTGACGACATCAGCCACATCGAGTTCTTTGAGCGTGTTGCGGGGCCCATCCCCAAAACGGTCAGCTGCCGCTTTAATCCAGGCGGCCTGTTCCAGCTCTCCAACGGCATCATGGACAACCCAGGCGACTCCAAATATGGCATGACCACCGAGCAGCTCTTCGAGGCCTTCCGCATGCTCAAAGCCAAGGGCGCCGAGGACTTTGGCATCCACGCATTCCTTGCCAGCAACACCGTCACCAACGACTACTACCCCAAGCTCGCGCGCATCCTCTTTGAGCTTGCCGTGCGCCTGGAGCGCGAGACCGGCGCACATGTCGCCTTTATCAATCTATCCGGCGGTGTCGGTATCCCCTACCTGCCCGAGCAGCAGGCCAACGACATTCACGCCATCGGCGAGGGGGTGCACGTGGCCTACGACGAGATCCTGGTTCCCGCCGGCATGGGCGATGTGGCCATCTTCACCGAGATGGGC
>URMR01000040.1 GCA_900548935.1 uncultured Collinsella sp. | reverse complement strand
AGCCCGAGATGGTCCCAGGCTGACAATTTCGACTGTAATGGACGTTCTTGTTCGAATAGTCGTTTAAGAACGTTCCCAATGACTGCCTTGCACCAATCAAAAAGTTGCGGTGAGATAGTTCTTGAATTGGCTTTTTGAGGGCTAAACAGGAACTATCTCACCGCAACTGCGTTGAGTGTTTTTTGGCAGCTGGTTTACTTGCTCGCGAACAGCCAGACCAGGATGATCACCAGAATCACAGCGACAATGCAGACGATGGCGCCGGTGAATTTGATGCGTGAGTCGCGGGTGCGCTCGCGCACGTCGTCCTCGGCGGCTTCGAGTTGAGCCACTTCGCGCTCGGTTTCGGCGTGCTCGGCCTTATCGCGGGCCAAGGAGCCCGCGAGCGATTCGGTAATCTCGGGATGGTCATGTACCTCGGTCGCCTGCTCGATGATCGACTGTGCGTGCGCGACGTCCGCCTGGGCATCGGCGATAGCCTGCTCTTGCTCTCGACGCGCCTTGTCCTCGGCGGCGATCTTCTCGCGCAGTTCGCGCTGGCGCGTTGCCGCGGCGGCTTTTGCGGTCTGCAGCTCATCGCGCGCGGCATCGGCTTCGGCCGTCACGGCCTGATGGGCGCGCTTGGCGTCGGCGATGGGGGCTTGCGCCTGCTCGACGGCGTGCTCGGCGGCCGCGAGCGAGTGCTCAAGATCGGCGGTGATGTGCGGGACATCTTCCTCGGCTTTGCGCAGGGCATCGGCCGTGTCGGATATCTGCATCGAAAGCTCGCTGGTGCGCACCGTGTAATTGGCGGGATTTGCCGAAGGATTGCGCTGCAGCTCGGCATACTCGTGGCGTAGCGTTTCGAGTTGAGCGCGCGTGGCGTCGACGGTTTGCTGCGCGGCGGCAACGCCGGCATCGCGCTCAGCTTGTACCTTGTCGCGGATGCGCTTGGAATCCTCGAGGCGTCGAACGAGCCGGTTACCGGTTTCGCGCGAGCTGGCTTCGCGCGCCTCCACGGCATCGAGTGCGGCTTTGAGACGCCGCTCGGTGGCATCATCCTCTGTCTTCATTTGTTCGAACTGACCCTTGAGCTCTGTCGCTTTGGCGGCGTGGGCATCACGGTCAATCTCGGCTGCCGCAGCGGTCTTTTGCGCTGTGGCGATCGCCTGACGCTGGTCGGCGACGATCTGGTCGTAGCGGCCTGCGATATCCTGGCGTGTCTCGAGCTCCTCGCCTTGATCGGCGATGCGCTGCTCCAACTCTGCCAGGTGATCGCGTGCATAGGCGAGTGCCTTTTTCGCGGCGTTCATCTCGCGCATGGCCGAGGCTCCCTGCGCGATAAAGGCGCCCACGGCGTTCGCAGTATTCGAGACGGTAGTTCCCAGATCGCGGCTCGCGGCGGGGGAGTGCGGGGCGGTCGGGCGAGCGATGTCGGCAGCGTCCGCATCGGCAGCCTGCGGCGCGGCGATATTGCCGGTACCGCCCTCGACCACAGAAAAGCCTGCTGCGTGCGGATCGACCGCATCGGCGCCGATCGTGGGGTGCTCGAGCTGCAGAAACGATGGCATGGTGCTGCCCTGGTCGGCAACCGGAGTCTCGCCGGGCACAAAGGTCGAGGCCGCCTCGGCGGCCTCCTCTTCTTCGGCGTCAATATCAGCTTCGGCCACGGCGTCTTTCATCGCTTTGACGGCATCCATCATGGAGTCCATGACGGCATCGAGCTCTTCTTCCGAAGACACCTCGATGGGGCCCGCTGCTTGCGGGGCGTCGTCCTGTACGGGGGCGTCGTCCTGAGCGGGCGCATCGTCGCTTTGCTCATCGGCGTTTTCTGATTCGGGGGTTTCCGCCGTAGCGCTTTCGTCCAAGATGGGGCCGTCGACGTCGGTACTATCGCAGGTCACAGCGTCAGTATCTGTGGTGACGTCTGCGGGATCATCAATATGCTCTTGAGTCTGGGGGTCCAGCTCGTCTGTCATAGGCATGTGCTCCTCATCGTTGTTTGTCACCCTATGATAAAGTCTCGCGCCGACATCCCGCGTGCCGCAGCAAAGTTTCAAAACGTGTTCGATGACTCGTTTGGCTGACAATAATTCGGCCTTCTTATTCAGTTTGTGCTTGACATCCCCTTCGCCGAATGACGTTGTGCCGTTCGCCTGCTGCAGTCTTTATTTTTCACTTGAACCCGCTAAAGTTGCATTTCAGCTTTTGGCGCGTGAAGTTGGATGCGCGCAGTCGGCGGGAGTGCCCGTCGCGATTCGAAAGGACTTTGTATGGGACTTTTCACTGGTAAGACCGTGATCGTCACCGGCGGCGGCAAGGCCACGCTTAAGGACGGCTCCGCTGGCTCCATCGGCTACGGCATCGATATCGCTTTTGCCAAGGAGGGCGCAAACCTCGTCATTACCGGCCGCAACGTCGCCAAGCTCGAGGCTGCCAAGGAATCCCTCGAGGCCGAGTACGGTGTCAAGGTTCTGCCCGTTCAGGCCGATGTTTCGGCCGGTCAGGACAACGAGGCCGTCGTCCAGAACGTCATCGACAAGGCCATTGAGGAGTTCGGCCGCATCGACGCCGTCGTCAACAACGCTCAGGCCAGCGCCTCGGGTGTGACCATCGCCGACCACACCATGGATCAGTTTAACCTGGCCATTTATTCCGGTCTGTATGCCACCTATCTGTACATGCAGAAGGCCTATCCGCACCTGAAGGAGACCAAGGGCTCCGTGGTCAACTTTGCTTCGGGCGCCGGCCTGTTTGGCAACTACGGCCAGTGCAGCTACGCCGCCGCCAAGGAAGGCATCCGCGGTTTGACCCGCGTTGCCGCCAACGAGTGGGGCAAGGACGGCATCAACGTCAACATCGTTTGCCCGCTTGCTTGGACCGCTGCGCTCGAGAACTTCCAGGATGCCTATCCCGAGGCGTTTAAGGCCAACGTCCACATGCCGCCGGCAGGCCACTACGGCGACGTCGAGAAGGAGATCGGCCGCGTGGTCGTTCAGCTCTGCGGCCCCGACTTTAAGTACATGAACGGCGAGACTGTCACTCTCGAGGGTGGCATGGGCCAGCGTCCCTAAGAGTTACGCGGTTTTACCAAACCGCGTAACCAGCTGACGCTGCAAACCCGCCAGAGCGGCAATCTGCCTTTCAACTTCGGCGGCATGATCAAAAGATCAATGCCGCCTTGTTTCAAGGCACCTTGCTCGCTCTGGCGGGTTTTCGCTCATATGAACCAATCCGCTGTCAAGAGCCACAATGGCCCCGCCGACCGCTTGCAATCGGTCGGCGGGGCCTGCCGTTGAACCCGTCCCGGTCCGCCCCCGGCATGTCGTCGACGCCTTCGGCTCAGTCTCATATCCGCGGATACCGCTCCGGCGGCCCGCACTCCATTCCTTCGGCGGGGTTCCCCAAGTCTGTCGAGGCGCATGCGGAGGGCTCCGCGCGCACAGCGAAAGCGGGGGTATCCCCGAAGGCCGCCCGGCTCGCCGGGACGGGGGCTATGTCTATTCCGCGCCCTCCCGGCACATCATGCCGAGGGCCCAAAGCCACCTCACGAGCTCGGCCGCGGTGGCCGCGTTCGCCTTCGCCTGGGGCATGCCCCTGGCGAGCATCTCCTCGCGGCGCCGGAGCAGGCGCTCGGAACCCTTCCTCCCGTGCATCCTTACCTCGAGCGGGACGCCGCTGCCCTTGGGCATCAGCTTCGGTTGGTGGCTCGCTTGGACGTAGCTCCAGGACCCCTCAACGGCCAGCTTCCTCACGAGCGCGTTGCCCGCGCCGCTGATGCCTCCGAGCCGCACGGAGTCGCCACTCGACCTCTGACTCGGCGCGAGGCCGAAATAGGCCGTGACCTGCCTTCCGGAACGGAACCTCGTGAAGTCGCCGACCTCGGCCGAGAAGGCTGCGGCCAGCGCGAAGGCGCAGCCCTTGATCGACTGGAGGGCGGCCACCTCCGCGGCGATCGGGCTGGCATCCACGGCGGCCCTGTACTCGGAGAGCAGGTCCGCCCGGGCCTCCGCCGCGGCCTCGACCTCGTTCCTCAGGGCGGCGAGCGTCCGAACCCCGCCATCGTCCTCCGGCCTGACCTTGTCGAGCCACCTCAGGAAGTCGTAGGTCCAGTACTTCCTCGGGTTGCCGGCGGGCGTGGTGCCGCCGTAGACGAACCCTCGCTTTGCGAGGAAGGCGAGCAGCCGCTGCTTGGCGGTCGCCAGGCGCGCGGTCGCCCCGTCGTAGGCGCCGGCGAGGTCCCTGATGCCTTCGACCTCGGGGGAGGGGATCCATACGGGGGAGATGTCGTGGGCGAGTATCGCCTTGGCCATCCTGGCGGCGTCGTTCCTGTCGTTCTTGGAGGCCGAGTCGGCGGCCGACCTGGGGATCTTCGAGACCGCGGCGACGACGCACTCGACGCCGAGCCCGGCGAGCTCCCTTTGCGGGGCGAAGCCGAGGTAGCCGCTCTCGTAGGCCGCGAGCGACGGCCCGGGGAACCCATCCATCCACCCGGCGATCTCGCCCCAGGGGTTGCCGGGGAACCTCCTCGTCACGGCCTCGCCGGTGTCCGCGTCGAGGGCGCAGACGGTGGTCGACCTCAGGTGGACGTCCATCCCGAACGCGGTAGAATACGTTGGCATGGGAGCCTCCCAACCTCGTTGCGGCGCGGCTGCGCCTATGGCACTTCAACATCATTGTCGCAGCCCCGACCCGCGGTCACGAGCGGGGGCTCCTATCTTTTTAGTGCCCTCGGATTGGGTCATAGTGTCTGTCGGTGCCATAACATCGGCGTTGCCTTGGCTGTTGGCACGTAGTCATTGGGGACGTTCTTAAACGACTGGTCAAAGGGGGCACTCTTGATGCACTTGGCACTTGGGGACGTTCCTTTTGTACCGGCACTTGGGGACGTTCCTTGCAGCAATCTGTCGATTGAACGTCGTTGTGTGTTCACGCTATCATGTAAGTTTAAAATTGGTTAGCCATGGCAAACGGTTAGCCATGGTGAACATAAATACAACGCCCTGTGGGCGCCGGGGGAGGAACACGGACGTGAAGCTCGATACGCTCGAGATTGGAAAGGACGCCGTTGTCGCATCGGTGGCATCGGACGACCAGGCACTCCGACAGCATATTCTGGACATGGGCCTAACGCCGGGCACCGAAGTCACCATGATGAAGTACGCCCCCATGGGCGACCCGCTCGAGATTCGCCTGCGTGGCTACGAGTTGACACTGCGCAAGGACGATGCCGCTCGCATCGAGCTCGTGGGTATTCACGACACCGATACGGGTCCGCGCGCTAACGCCGCAATCGGCACGACGGAGCATCCGGCACTCGGCGAGGGGACGTATTCGCCCCGCGCCGCGAAGACGGCCGTGCCCGAGGGCGCACCGCTGCATTTTGCCCTCGCCGGCAACCAAAACTGCGGCAAGACCACACTGTTCAACCAGCTGACGGGCTCCAACCAGCATGTCGGTAACTTTCCCGGCGTGACGGTCGACCGCAAAGATGGCACCATCCGCAACCACCCCGAGGCAAGCGTTACCGACCTGCCCGGCATTTACTCCCTGTCGCCGTACACGGGCGAAGAGATTGTGAGCCGCCAGTTTATCCTGGACGAGCATCCCGATGCCATCATCGACATCATCGACGCCACCAATATCGAGCGTAACCTGTACCTGACGCTGCAGCTTATGGAGCTCGATTGCCCCATGGTTATCGCGCTTAACATGATGGACGAGGTGACGACCAACGGCGGTGCCATTGACGTCAACCTGCTCGAGAGTCTGCTGGGCGTGCCGGTCGTTCCCATTAGCGCCGCACGCAACGAGGGTATCGGCGAGCTGGTGGACCATGCCCTGCATGTGGCGCGTTTCCGCGAGCGTCCCGGCCGCCTAGACTTCTGCGCGCCCGATGGCCCGGACGGCGGCGCGTTGCACCGCTGCATCCACGGCATCGCCAACCTCATCGAAGACCATGCCGCCACGGCGCACATTCCCGTGCGTTTTGCGGCGACCAAGCTGGTTGAGGGCGACGAGCTGGTGACCGAGGCGCTTCATCTGGATCGAAACGAGCTCGACGCTATCGAGCACATCATTACCCAGATGGAGGGCGAGGCCGGCACCGACCGCCTGTCCGCGCTGGCCGATATGCGCTTTAGCTTCATCGGCGACGTGTGTGGGCGTTGCGTCGTTAAGCCGCACGAGAGCCGCGAGCACGTGCGCTCCGTCAAGATCGACCGTATCCTGACAGGTCGTTACACGGCCATCCCGGCGTTCCTGGTGATCATGGGACTCGTTTTTTGGCTGACGTTTGGCGTGATCGGCGCGGCGTTGCAGGGACTCATGGAGGACGGCATCGCTGCCATCATCGCCTCGGCCGATGCGGGCCTCAAGGCGTTCGGCACCAACGACGTGGTGCGCTCGCTGGCCGTTGACGGTGTGCTTACGGGTGTGGGCAGCGTGCTGACCTTCCTGCCGATTATCGTCGTGCTCTTTTTGTTCCTCTCCATTCTGGAAGACTCCGGATACATGGCGCGCGTGGCCTTTGTCATGGATAAGGTATTGCGTCGCTTTGGCCTGTCGGGCCGCAGCTTTGTGCCCATGCTCGTCGGTTTTGGCTGCACCGTGCCGGCTATCATGTCGACCCGTACGCTCCCATCCGAGCACGACCGCAAGATGACGGTCATGCTCACGCCGTTCATGAGCTGCTCGGCCAAGTTGCCGGTCTACGGCCTGCTGTGCGGGGCGTTTTTCCCGCAGGCGACGGTCCCTGCCATGGTCTCGCTCTATTTGATTGGCATTGCGGTCGGTTGCATCGCGGCTTTGGTGCTCAACCGCACGGCATTTAAGGGCGACCCGGTGCCGTTTATCATGGAGCTCCCCAATTACCGCCTGCCGAGCGTCAAGACGACAGTGATGCTGGCATGGGATAAGGCCAAAGACTTTATTACCAAGGCCTTTACCATTATCTTTGCCGCTACCGTGGTCATCTGGTTCCTTCAGACGTTCGATATCCGCTTTAATGTGGTCGCCGATCAGTCGCAGAGTCTGCTTGCCGGTCTGGGTAGCATTATCGCTCCGGCGTTGGCGCCGCTTGGCTTTGGTGACTGGCGTGCATCCACGGCGCTCGTCACCGGACTTATCGCCAAGGAGAGTGTCATCTCGACCCTCACGGTGCTTTTGGGCGCGACCTCGCCTGCGGTGTTGTCGACCATGTTCTCTCCGTTTACTGCCTACGTGTTCCTGGTCTTTACGCTGCTGTACCCGCCCTGCGTGGCAGCCATCGGTGCCGTCAAGAGCGAGTTGGGCGCGCGCTACGCCGTTGCCGTGTTCGCGTTTCAGGTGGCAGTCGCCTGGATCGTGGCGTTTGTCGTGCATTCGGCGGGCATATTGCTGGGGCTGGCTTAGTTATTTATTGACGGCGCAACCTTTGTGTATCGAATTGTTTCGGTCCCGTGTCCGTTACTGACGGATGCGGGACCGTTGCTATATAATCGCCTCCGCTCAAAATGATTGGAGATGTTATATATGAGTCAGGCAAGGCAAGACGGCATCACGCTCAGGCAGTGGCTCCCGCTCATCGGGCTCACCTGCTGCGCGTTCGTGTTCAACACGTCGGAGTTTATGCCCATCGGCCTTTTGACTGATATCGCCGCGTCGTTCTCGCTCACCGAGGCCCAGGCGGGCATCATGATCTCGGTCTATGCCTGGGGCGTCATGCTGCTGTCGTTGCCGCTCATGGTGTTCGCTTCGCGTTTCGAGTTTAAGCGGATGCTGCTGGGCGTGCTTGCCGTGTTCTCGCTCGGTCAGTTCCTGTCCGCTGTGGCGCCGACCTATCCCATCCTGGTCTGCGCGCGCCTGGTGGTCGCTTGCGCACATGCCGTGTTCTGGTCAGTCGCCTCGATTATGGCCTCGCGCCTGGTCGACACTCGCCACGGCGCGCTCGCCATCAGCATGATCGCTACGGGCTCGTCCATCGCGCAGATCTTTGGCCTGCCTCTCGGTCGCGCCATTGGCTTGGCCGTGGGCTGGCGCATGACGTTTGCCGTGGTCGGGGGCCTCTCAGCCATCGCGGTCGTCTACCAGGCAGCGGTGTTCCCGGCCATGCCGGCGGGTGAGCGCTTTACCGTCAAACAGCTGCCCGAGCTGCTCAAGAACCCGCTCCTCATCGCGCTCTACGCAGTCACGGTCTTCATGGCGACCGGCTATTACGCAAGCTACAGCTATATCGAGCCTTTCCTGGCTCAGGTCGCCCATGTCGACGCAAGCGCTATCACCATGACGCTGACGGCGTTCGGCTGCTCCGGTCTGCTCGGAAGCTGGCTGTTCGGCCGCCTGTTCGATGGGCATCGCTTCCCGTTCTTGGCTATCACGCTCTCCGGCGTGCCGGTGGCCCTGCTGCTCATGGGGCCGGCCGCATCGTCGCTCGTGACAGTGCTTGCCGTCTGCGCACTGTGGGGTTGCTGCGCCACGGCCTTTAACGTGGCGTTTCAGGCCGAGCTCATCAAGCACACGCCGGCAGATTCGTCGGCCGTCGCCATGTCGATCTTCTCGGGCCTGTTCAATCTGGGCATTGGCACGGGTACCGCGATCGGCGGAGCCGTGGTTTCGGGTCCCGGTATCGCCTGGATCGGCTTCGCGGGCGGGTCGATTGCCGTCGTGGGCGTCATCCTCGCTATCACGGTGATGTTCCCGGCCATTCGCCGCGCCAAGCCCGTCGCCTAATCACGTTCCCTCATCAATTGCGGTGGAATAGTTCCTGTTTAAGGCCTCTGAAGGCCCAAGCAGGAACTATTCCACCGCAACTTATTTTGGGGAAGAGGATGCAAGCCGGGCATACAATGGATGTCGTTGTGTTGCGCTTACCGGGAGGTTGCTATGTGGGCATACGAGACGACGTTCTATCAGATCTATCCGCTGGGCTTTTGCGGAGCTCCGCGCGAAAACGCCGCCCCCGTTGCCGAGGATGAGCTCGCCCCTGCCGCCGATGCCGCTGCCAATCCCGATGCCCCCATCATGAAGATTGCCCAATGGGCCGATTACCTGCAGGAACTTGGCATTGGCGCCGTGCTCATCAACCCGCCGCTCGAGTCCGATAGCCATGGCTACGACACGCGCAGCCTGCACGGCACCTCGCTGTTTCTCTGCAAGGGCGCGCACTTCAAAGCGGAGTACCTCTCTGCGGCAATCGCGCAGGGCGCGGCCGCCTATGTCGCCGTGTGCGAGACATTGCATGCCCATGGCATCCGCGTGGTACTCGATGCCGTCTTCAACCACGTCGGTCGCGGCTTTTGGGCCTTCCGCGATGTGCAGGAGCGCAAGTGGGATTCGCCCTACAAGGACTGGTTCCACATCAGCTTCGACGGTGACTCGTGCTACGGCGACGGCTTTTGGTACGAGGGCTGGGAGGGCCATTTTGAGCTTGTGAAGCTCAACCTGCAAAACTCCGCCGTGGTCGATTACCTGCTTGAGTCCGTGCGTCGCTGGGCCGAGGTCTTTGGCGTCGACGGCCTGCGCTTGGACGTCGCCTATATGCTCGATCGCGGTTTTATGCGCCGCCTGCATACTTTTACCCGTGGGCTCAAGCCCGACTTTGTGCTGATTGGCGAGACGCTCCACGGCGACTACAATCAGATCGTCAACGACGAGATGCTCGACTCCTGCACCAACTACGAGTGCTACAAGGGCCTGTACTCCAGCTTTAACTCGGTCAACATGTTTGAGATCGCCCATTCGCTGCACCGTCAGTTTGGCGGCGACCCGTGGTGCATCTACCGCGGCAAACACCTGCTGTCGTTTGTCGACAACCACGACGTGCCGCGCCTGGCGAGCATCCTGACGGACAAGTCCTGCCTGCGCCCCGCCTATGGCATGCTCTTTGGCATGCCGGGCATCCCATGCGTCTACTATGGCAGCGAGTGGGGGATTGCCGGCGAAAAGGGCGGCCCCGATGGCGACTGGGCGCTGCGACCTGCGCTCGATGAGCCTGCGCCCAACGAGCTGACGGCCTTCATCACGCAGCTGGCGCACCTGCGCTCGGCAAGCGACGCGGCGGCCCGTGCTCTCAACTACGGTGCCTATCGCAATGTGGTGATCCAGAACAAGCAGCTGCTGTTCGAGCGCGCCTGCGACGACGCGACGGTGCTCGTGGCGGTCAATGCCGTGAACGAGCCCTATACCTTTGGAGCCGGCGAACTCAACGGCTCCTTCGTCGACCTGCTTGCCGACGATGCGCCCACGGTCGAGCTGACAGGCTCCCTTGAACTTGCGCCCTATGAGGTGCGTTATCTGCTGAGGGCCTAGGCCATGGCAACGTCTGACGAGGGCTATCAACATATTGAGCATGGGTTTGAGCCCGTGTTTGACGAGTGTTCGCGCGTTTTGGTGTTGGGCTCGTTTCCCTCGGTGCTCTCGCGTGCCAATGCCTTTTATTACGGCAACCCTCAGAATCGCTTTTGGCGCGTGATGGCCGCGTGTCTCGGTGTGCCCGTGCCGCCCAACGAGGGCGACCCTTTGGCAGGCAGCGAGCCTGCGACACTCGACGTCTCGATTGCCGCCAAGCGATCCATGCTGCTGAACGGCGACGTGGCCCTGTGGGATGTGATCGAGAGCTGCGACATTAAGGGCTCGAGCGACGCGAGCATTCGTAACGTTGTGCCGGCACATATCGAGCGTATTACCGGCGCAGCTCCCATTGAGCAGGTGATATGCAACGGTGGTACAGCTGGCCGGCTCTACAAGCGCTATCTACAAGAACGCACCGGGCTGCCCGCCATCGTCCTGCCCTCGACAAGTCCCGCCAATGCGGCTTGGCGTCTGGAGCGCCTTGTCGAGCGCTGGCGCGATGTCGTTGATTGGGGCGCTCTGTAATTTAGATATCTGATTGGGCGCGGCTGCCGAGGCGTTTCATGATGGCATGCCAGATCGGTGCGGGCAGCGCGGGCTTGGCGCGCACCATGCCGTCGACATCGACGCTACTGGCATTGCCACCGCCAAGCAGCTGCGCATGCTCAACGGAGCAGCCCATGCGCACAGCGCCCACAAGCTTATCCATCGCTTCCGAAAATGGTCGGCGCAAGAGGCCCATGCGTGGGGAATGGCGAAGCGCTGCGATGCCGCTGCCGGCACAGATGACAACGCCGTCGCACCATGGCAGGTCACGTAGAATGCATGCCCGGTACAGGCGGTCGAGGACTTCGTCCGCCTGCTTGTTGTTTTTGGACGCGGCCTGGACGACGACATAGATGCGTGTCTCTGTATTTCCAAGGCGATCGAGTATCTGCTCGACAGCGATCATAGCCTCATCATCAAATGCATCGTCAACAGCGAGCACCATGCCATCGACTGCACCGGCATCATCCGCCTCCAAATCGACCGGGTGGGGGAGCGCGGTGCCAGAAAGCCGAGCATAGGCCGCGATGGCATCCTGCAGGTCCCAGAGCAAAAACTCAAGATCGGCGCTATTGGGAATGCTGATATACGCAATGGTCTGCAACGTTTTAGGTACATCGCCGCGTGCGGTCGTCTCCAT
The DNA here is from genome assembly GCA_900548935.1 of uncultured Collinsella sp. GTDB lineage: Bacteria > Actinomycetota > Coriobacteriia > Coriobacteriales > Coriobacteriaceae > Collinsella. Next base: position 1,294 of record URMR01000040.1, on the reverse strand, counting down.
GCCGCCTCCTTTCCGGTTGGTTTCCGTTTAGGTTACACCGTCTGGCGGCGTCTCGCCGCGCTATCCTAGTGCAACCCTTACGAAAGGAACGCCATGCGTCTGCCCATGAATACCTCGCTTGCCACGCTCAAACCCTCCGGCATCCGTCGGATTAACGCGCTCGCCGCCCAGCACCCAAGGTGCATCGCGCTCGCGCTCGGCGAACCCGATTTTCCCACGCCCGATGTGATTAGCGCCGACGTGACGGCCTCGCTCGACCGCGGCGACACGCACTATCCGCCCAACAACGGTCGCCCCGCCCTGCGTGAGGCGCTGTCTGCCTACATGGGGGACGCGGGCCTTACGTTTTCGGCCGACGAGGTCATCCTGACCGACGGCGCGACCGAGGCCCTGTCGGCAACATTCATGGCTATGCTCAACCCCGGCGACGAGGTCATTATCCCCACGCCGGCCTTTGGCCTGTACGAGAGCATTGTCGTGGCCAATCACGCCAAAGCGGTCTTTTTGGATACGGAGCCTGCGCAATTCCAGATTGACGAGGACGCACTTCGTGCTTGCGTGACGCCGGCGACCAAGGCCATCGTCATCTGCACGCCCAACAATCCTACGGGCTGCATCCTCAACGCGGTATCGCTCGACGCCGTGGCACACGTGGCAGAGCAGGCGGGCATCTACGTGGTCTGCGACGACGTATACAACCGCCTGGTTTATGTGGATGGCTACGAGCGCTTTGCCCAGCGTCACCCAGAGCTTCGCGATCAGACAGTAGTTATCGAGAGCTTCTCCAAACCCTGGGCCATGACCGGCTGGCGCTTGGGCTGGCTCGCAGCCGCAGCCCCCGTCATCGCCGAGATCGCAAAAGCCCACCAATACTTAGTATCGAGCGCCGTCTCCTTCGAAATGGACGCCGCAGCCCGAGCCCTCACCGTCGATCCCACCCCCATGCTCAAAGTCTACCGAGCCCGTCGCGAACGCGTGCTCGCAGCTTTAGACGCCATGGGCCTCGACGTAGTAGAGCCCGCAGGAGCCTTCTACACTTTCCCGAGCATCAAAAAGTTCGGCCTAACCAGCGAGGGCTTCTGCATCAAAGCCATCAAAGAGGCCAACGTAGCCCTAGTCCCGGGCGACTGTTTCGGCACCGAAGGCCACGTCCGCTTAAGCTACTGCGTCTCCGACAAAAATCTGGACGAAGGTCTCCACCGCCTGTCAACCTTCGTTTCAACCTTATAGCCCAACGGGACGCAACACATCAGCCCACCGACCCAAGCGTTATGAGTGGGGGCGTTGCTCAACG
>URMR01000039.1 GCA_900548935.1 uncultured Collinsella sp. | reverse complement strand
CCCCCTTATCCGCAGCTCCGAAGGAGCAGGATAAGGGGGCTTCAAGTGCGAGGACGCATTCAGAGGGAAACCTATCGGGTCCCGGTGAGAGCCACAGGGCTATCGATTACCCCGTGTTCTGCAAACCTGCCGAGACGCCGGTCACAGTCGAAAGAATCAGGCTCATGTACTCAGCCTTCTTCTCCTCTGCCATCTCGTCCTGGTTCATACGTACCTCGCGAAGGGCGCGGACCTGGGCGATAGACAGGGCGTCGACGTAGGGGTTACGCACGCGAACGGCGCAGCCGAGCACGCGGCGGCGCTGCAGCGGCCACTCGTCACCGACGATGGCAAGGACCCACTTACGCGTGAGCTGCATCTCGGTAAAGACCTTCTCGGACAGATCCTGGCGATCGCCCAGGTGCAGATACATCTTGGCGATGCGCTGGTCGGTCTTGGCGATCGACATCTCGATGTTGTCGATAAAGGTGCGGAAGAACGGCCACTCCTGGTAGGCAGCCTTAAGCTGGTCCAGATCGCCAAACTGCTCGCAGGCGGTACCCAGGCCGTACCAAGCAGCCAGATTGATGCGCGCCTGGCTCCAGCTGAAGATCCACGGAATAGTACGCAGGTCGTCGAGCGACTTGGCACCCAAGCCGCGCTTGGCGGGACGCGAGCCGATCGGCAGCAAGCCGACCTCGGTCAGCGGCGTCACGGTCGAGAACCACGGTGTAAAGTCCTCGGTGTTCAGCAGGTCCAGATAGCGCTCGTGGCTTGCGGCGTTGAGCTTCTCGGCCATATCCCAGAACTTCTGCGTAGTCTCGGTGTTGGTCTTCTCGACACTCGGGGCCGACTGCAAAAGCGTTGCGGCGGCAACGGACTCAACATGGCGCTGAGCCAGCGTGCGGTTGCCGTAACGGGCAAAGATGACCTCGCCCTGCTCGGTGAGCTTAAAGAAGCAGTTGACCGAACCCTTGGGCTGAGCCAGCACGGCCTTGTTGGCCGGGCCGCCGCCACGGCCCACGGCACCGCCGCGACCGTGCATGAGCACCAGGTCGATATCGTTCTTCTCTGCCCACTTGGCGATGCGCTCCTGCGCGGAGTGCAGCGCGAGCATGGCCGTGGTAGGACCGGCATCCTTGGAGGAGTCGGAGTAGCCCAGCATAACCTCCATGCGGCGGTTGGTCTGGGCAAGGCGCTTCTGCACCACGGGCAGCGTGAGCATCTGGTCGAGCACGTCGACGCAGCCCTCGAGGTCCTCGAGCTGCTCGAACAGCGGGATCACGTCGAGCTCGGGGACATCCTCCTCGTGTGCAAAGGACAGGTGGGCGAGCTCAAAGACGTCGGCCACATGCTGGGCGCTCTTGGTGAACGAGATGATATAGCGGTGCGCCATCTTCTTGCCGTAGCGCTTTTGGATGGAGCCGATAGCGCGGAAGGTATCGATGACCTCGCGCGTCATGGGCTGCAGGTCGCCATGGATACCGTTCTCGTGGATATCCTTAAGGGCGCGGGCATGCACCACGGAGTGCTGACGGAACTCCATCTCGACCATATGGAAGCCGAAGGACTCGACCTGCCAGATGATGGTTTGGACCGGGCCGTAGGCAGCACGGACGGCACCGCAGGCGGCCAGCGAACGCTGGACGACGCGCAGGTCATCCAGGAACTCGTCGGCGCTGTGGTACATGGTGTCGGTGATACGACGGACGGTGGCGTTCAGGCGGTCGGCCATGACGAGCATGACGGCGCGATGCGGCTCGTGCTCGGAGATCAGCTCGGCGCGGGCCGTGTAACGAGGGCTCATCTCGACCTGATGGTTCCACAGGTTAATGAGCTCGGCCGACGGCTTGCTGTAGGTAGCCTCGAGCGTGAGGTTGCGGCCGATGTGGCGGCACTTGTCCTCGAGCTTGAGCACCATGTGCGTAAAGTACTTGGCGGCGACCTCACGGCTCACCTTGGCGGTGACGTTGGGGTTACCGTCGCGGTCGGAACCGATCCAGCTGCCGGGATGGAAGAACGCCGGGCACAGCGGCGGCACAGTACCGGCCTTGTCGCCCAGCACCCAATCGTCAAAACGACGATAGATAACGGGGATAACGTCGAACAGCGTGTTATCGAAGATGTCGATGATGGTATCGGCTTCCTCGACCGGCGTGGGCTTCTTGAGCGCGATGGGACTCGTACGCACCAGGGCGTCGATCTCCTGCAGCATATGGCGCTCGTTCTCCACCAGGTCGGAGCCGCCCAGACGCGGACGCTCCTCCAGCAGGTTGGAGATACGGCGGATCTTGCCCTCGACGGCCTTACGACGGGCCTCGGTGGGATGTGCGGTAAAGACAGGGTGGAACTCGAGCTTGTCGAGCAGCTCGTTGGCACCCTCGACACCCAGCTCATTCACCAGCTGGTGATAGGCAACGGTAAGCTCGTTGGCAGGATCGACCTCGGTATCGGTCGACGCACCGGCCTCGCGCTCGCGCAGCTGCGCCACACGGTAGTTCTCCTCCGACAGGTTTGCCAGATGGAAAAAGCTCGTAAAGGCGCGAACGATGACCTGCTGCTTATCGAGCGGCAGGCTGTCGATCAAATCGACGACCTCACGAAATGCCACGGCAGTGGGCTCGTCGGCGGTGGGCACGCCCTGCTCGTCGACGGCTTCGTCGGCAGCGCAGGTACCGGGGTTGCCGGCATTGACCACAATCTCGGCTGTCAAAATCTTGTCGAACAGGTCCGCGATCTCGGGATCATACTCGCTAAGCACACGGCGCTCCAGGCGCAAGAACAGCGCCAGATTGTCGCGCAGCTCCTCGGGGATCTCGATCTCGGCGAGACGCTCCCTGGACTCGGCATTCGAGCCGATTCGGTTAACGAGGCGGTTGACCACGGCAGCGACGCGCGCCGCGGCTTCGGGTACAGACTGGTTGCTTAGGTTCTCAGCCACGTTTCCTCCCATTCCTCCTTCTATGCACGTAACATGCGGTATTCATTATAGGCGCTTGAGAAATACTTTCGACACTGATTGCGCTTTACCACACAAAAGTATTTTCTGCATTGCAAAGGTTTTTGCCCTAAATGGTCGTATTTCTCGGTGGGCGGCATACGTAAACGGGGGCATTCCGCATAAAAGCGAAACACCCCCGTAACAATCGTTCGCCGCGAGCGGGACGTGTTGGCGGACCCGCAGTTCAAAATGATGCGCTACAGGCGCTCGCGAACCGCCTCGACAACGTTGGCCAAATCGACCAGTACCTCGTCATGGCTCTCCATGTCGCGCACCTTGACCTTGCCGGCGGCAAGCTCGTCGCCGCCCAGGACCAGGATGAGCTTGGCGCCCACCTTGTCGGCCTGCTTAAACTGAGCTTTGAGCGAACGGCCCTGATAGTCGGCCTCGGTCACGATGCCTGCGGCGCGAAGCTCCTGCGTAATGGCAAAGACGTTCTGGCGCAGCTCCTTGCCGGCATTGGCGACGTAGACGCACGGGGCCTCCTCGGCACCCAGATCGCTGCCAAAGGCCTGCAGGGCCAGCAGGGCGCGCTCAAAACCGACGGCAAAGCCGACGCCCGCCGTGGGCTTGCCACCCTCGAGCTCGACCAGGCCGTCGTAGCGGCCACCGCCACCGATGGAGCCGACGCCGGCACCGGGAGCCTCGACCTCAAAGACGGTGCGGGTGTAGTAGTCCAGACCACGCACCAGGGTGGGATCCTCGACATACTCGATACCGGCGGCATCCAGATAGCGCTTGACCTGCTCGTAGTGCTCGCGGCACTCGTCGCACAGGTTGTCGCCCATCAGCGGCGCGTCGGCCATGATCTCGCGGCAGTGGTCGTTCTTGCAATCGAAGGCGCGTAGCGGGTTGAGCTCGGCGCGCTCGCGACACTCGTCGCACATCTCATCGGCGTGATCGAGGATAAACTGCTTGACCTGCTCGCGATAGGCCGGACGGCATTGGGCATCGCCCATCGAGTTAATGAGCAGACGGAGCTTGGAAAGATCGAAGCCCAAGCGCTTGTAGAACTCCATGAGCATGATGATGCACTCGGCGTCTGCCGCCGGATCGGGAGCGCCGAGCCACTCGATGCCCACCTGATGGAACTGGCGCAGGCGGCCCTTCTGGGGACGCTCGCCGCGGAACATGGCCTCGGCGTAGTAAGCCTTAAACGGCGTGGAGCCCTGGGGCACCAGGTTGTTCTCCACGACGGCGCGCACCACACCGGCCGTGCCCTCGGGACGAAGCGCCAGGCGCTGCTTGGGCTTGAGCTTGGTGTCGGTGCCCTCAGTAAAGACGCGCTCCAGGTTGGCGCCGCTAAAGACGCGGAACATCTCCTTGCGCACGACGTCGGTCGACTGGCCGATGCCGTGGACAAAGACGTCCACCTGCTCGATCGCGGGCGTCTCGATAGGCTTAAAGCCAAACGGCTCGAATACGCCGGCCGCAATCTGCTGCATCTTTTGCCAAGCGCGCATCTCGGCGCCGATAAGGTCGCGGGTTCCCTCCGCCTTCTGTGCCTGCATGGGCAAACACCTTTCTTTTGTATCGCGTCATAGGTAGTGGTCATTATACGGCACAAAAACAAAACGCGGCGGCGCGTCTGACCGAACGAGGGTATGGGGGCTCGTTCGGCCAGACGCACCGCCGCTGTTTGGGATCCGTTTTCCTCCGTCTCTTTCGAATCACGTGATCTGTTGAGGACGGAGGAAAACGGATCATTTCGTAGGCCCGTGGCCGCCTTGGAAACCGAATGATGGTACGAGCATCCATTCGGCTTCCAGGGCGGCCACGGACAGAACGGGGCGAACAGAAAAGAGCGACGGGCGTCTACTCCCCCGCCACGCTCGTGCGCAGCTTGGCGGCGATGGGCTCGGATGCCAGCAGGAACACGAGCATGACCACGGAGCGCGCCAGGCACACAATCCAGGTGCTCGCAAAGGAGCCCGTGGCATCGAACAGCACGCCCGAGACGATGGCGCCGGTAGTGCCCAAGATTGCCTTGAAAGACAAGGGCATAGGCCTTATGGGCATGCCCGCAGGCTTGAAAGGCAAGGTTGGATGCTACCGGTGGTCGGCGATATAGCCCAAAGCGACCGCCGTGTAAGCCGCGGCGCCGAGCGGCAACTCGGCATCGCTAAAGCGCGCCTTGGGATGGTGCTGAGCAAAATGCTCGTCCGTATCAGTCGCGGCAGCGCCCACGGTAAAGTACGCACTCGGGATCTCGCTCGAGATAAGCGCGAAGTCCTCGCTCGCCATGGCGTGGAACAGTGGCAAGAAGGCGGACTTGGGCAGCACCGCGCCCACGTAGCCAAGCGACGCCTGCGTCATATCGTCATCGAGTACGAGCGGGGGAACATCCGAGAGCGTCTCGATAGTCGCCGGCGTACGATAGGTCGTGGCAACACCTTTGACGACCTCCGCGATGCGGGTCTTGAGGTGCTCCATGAGCTCAACATCGAAGCCGCGCAGCGTTCCCTCGAGCACGCAGGTGTCGGGGATGACGTTGGCCGCCAAGCCGCCAGCAAACTTACCAACGGTAAGTGCGACTTCCTTGGCCGCCGGCACCTCGCGGGAGATGAGCTCCTGAAGCGCCAGATGCACATGGACGCCGGCCGTGATGGGGTCGATGCAGATCTCGGGGCTCGAGCCATGGCCACCCTTGCCCTGAAGCGTGATGCGAAAACCGTACACGCCCGAGAGCGCCGGGCTGCCGTAGAGCACCAGGCCAAGCGGCGACTGGCTGTTGACATGCATGGCAAAGGCCGCCTGAGGACGCGGGTTCTGCAGCAGGCCATCGGCGATGGCAGCGCGTGCCCCTTCAAAGGTCTCCTCGCCCGGCTGGAACAGCAGTTTGACGGTGGCATTAGCGTCGACAAGCTCGACCTCGCGGGCCTTGAGCAGGCGCGCCGCGCCAAGCAGCGCCGTCGCGTGCATATCGTGTCCGCATGCGTGCATGCAGCCGTTCGTAGAGGCAAAAGGCTCTCCCGACTCCTCGGCAACAGGCAGGGCATCCATATCGCCACGGAGCATGATGACCGTACCGGCCTGCTTGTCCGTGCACGTACCGTTACCCCGCGCAGCAGCTGCTGCGCCGGCGCCGATTAGGCCAACGACACAGGAGCCGTCAACAAGCACGGCATAGGGAATATCCATCTCGTCCAGACGCGCCTGGATAAAGGCGGACGTCTGCGGAAGGTTGTTACCGAGCTCAGGCGTTTGATGGAGATCATGGCGCCATGCGGCAAGCTCGTTGGCAAACGCCTGAGCCTCTGTGACCAGGCCATTGCCGATAGCGGCCTGCGCCGCCGCGGTGGCCTTGGGCGCTGATTGCGGTTGAAGATCGGACAGTGCTGGTGCCATAGATGCCCCCCAGTAACGTTTTTGCAGCAAGCACTTTGATAGCATAAAGTGCAAGGTATTACTTTAAGGGTGACGCATAAAAAATGCCGCCCCGGGAGGGCGGCGCAACAAGTTGTTTACAATTGCGGGCGCGGCTTTTTGCGCAAAAAATCGAAGTGAGTCTCGCTCAAGATAATCGACAGGAAGATAAGCACGAAGCCGGCGAGCAGGCGCGAAGTGAGCGCCTCCCCCATCAGCAGCACCGAAAACAACACCCCCGAAGGGGACTCCATCGAAAGGAGCAGCGAGCCCGTCGAAGCCGGGACATGCGCCAGGCCGACGTTTTGGATGAGCAGAGCCACGCATGTGCAGCCCACCGAGAGAAACGCCATCGCACTGATAAAGCTCGGCGTCCACACGGACAGAGGCGCTTGGGTCTCGAATAGCAGCGACGTTGCCAGGCTCAGCACGCCGTTGCCCACAAACATCCAAAACGTGATGACGTTGATGTCCATTTTGCGACCGTACTTGGCAGTCACCGCCATCTGGATGGCGAAAAAGACCGCACCCGCCAGCGTAATGACGTCACCGATGTTGAATTCAACGCTATCGAGCGCCACCAAACCAATGCCCGCCAAGCACAGCAGTGCCGCGCCCAGGTTATAGCGGGTGAGTTTTTCGCCGCTCAGAAAATAGCTCGCGAACGGCACAACGATGCAATACGTGCCCGTCAAAAAAGCATTCTTGCCCGCCGTAGTATGTGCCAGACCGACCGTCTGCAACGCATAGGCCGCCCACATGAGCACGCCCATACTCAGGCCAACGATCAGGTTGCGAGCGTTGAAATGTGCAATGATGCGCTTGTGGAAGACGGCAAACATGACCAACGCTGCGGGCAGAAAGCGTACATAGAGCAGCGCGAACACCGGAATGGTGCCGAGTGCGTCCTTCATAGTGGTAAAGGAGTAGCCCCAGATAATCGCTACCGAAAGCAGTAGAACTTTCCAGAACAGCGGCGAACGAGCACCGGCACCGCGGGAGGTGCCGCCCGCGCCCAGGTCTTCCCGGGCAACAGGGCTATCGGGCAAGTTTTCGATTTCGTTGGCAGCGTATTGGGCCATGGAACATCCTCACACTCAAACTGGGCGTGGTGTCCGCACGCGTAAGGCTGCGTGCCGCCTCATGGTCAAATAAAAACGGGGCGCACCGGACCCCCGGCACGCCCCGCTACTGTATCAACAACCAAGCGGCACACGCAATTCACTGCGCTAAAGCATCGGCAGAGTACACCTCGATGTTCCGGTAACGCCACGCTGTTGCGCTAGATTAATTTAGTACTCTCCAGCTTTTCGATGATCCAGTCGTTGGCTTTGATAACCGGGCGACGGAAGACGACGCCCAGGGCCAGCGACGGAATCAGATAGCTCGCCAGAATGCCCAACTCAACCCAGTACTCCATATGGTAGGCACCGGCCATGGCGGCATGCATGGCGTTGATGCCGTGGGTAAACGGCAGGAACGGGTAGATCGCCTGGAACACGGGACCGGTCATCTCGATGGGGAACGTGCCGCCCGAACCGCCGACCTGCATGACCAACAGCACGACGGCGAGCGCCTTGCCGATATCGCCAAACGAAACCGTAAGCGTGTAGACGATATTGGAGAACACGAGACTCGCGACCCAGCCCGCCAGCACAAACTGCAGCGGGTCGTCGCACTGAATACCAAAGAACAGAATGTCGCCCGCACACACGAGTGTTGCCTGCAGCAGAGCCAGACCGCCAAAGAACAGGTAGCGACCCAAGTAGATCTCGTGCAGGCGCACGGGGATGAGCTCGTTGATAAGCTCATCATCAACCGAGACCTTCATCATGGCCGCCAGTACGATCGAGCCGACCCATAGCGACAGAATCGTGTAGAACGGCGCCATGGCCGAACCGTAGTTGCGGATTGGATAGACCGGCTTACGGTCGAGTGCGACAGGGCCGGAAAGCGACACGGCGAGGGCATCGGGGTCGCTGCCAATCATTGTCTTAATCATGGCCAGGTCACCCGAGATCAGAGCGCTATCAAGCTCGTCCTTAAAGGCGCTGATCTTGTCCGACGCCTCGCCCAGCTGATCGGAAGCCTTGTTGACCAGCTTTGCAGCCTTGGAGAGACCCTTCGCGAGCGAACCAGAGGCGTCGGTCAGACCGCTCACGGCGCTATCCAAGTCACCCGAGATACCGTTCAGGGAATCCAGAACGCCCGAAATGGTCTTCTTGAGCTCCTTGGCCTTAACCGAGAACGTAGAATCGTAGTCGGACTTGGCACCCGAGATACCCGCCTTGGCATCGGCGATGGCCTGGTCGACCTCGGCACGCGAGTTGTTGATCTCCGCCATGCTCTTCGTGAGCGACGTCGCGATGTTCGTCAGCTCATTGGCATTGTTGCGGTACTCAACGGCGATTCTGCCCAGCGACGTCGCAGCGGACTTGAGGCCGTCTTTGAGCTTGTCATCGCTCACCTGGTCGGCAAGGCTGCGGAGCTGATCGGTCATCTTATCGATATCCTTGGCGCGCGCATCGAGGGCCGCAGCGGCATCGTTGAGCTGGGACACCGTAAGGTCAACATGCTGATTCGCGGCATCAAATGCCTTCGCAAGCTCGGCGGACACGTTGTCAAACGAGCCCGCGCTTCCGTCAATCGCCGCGTCAACGGCATCGTTGGCGGCCTTGAGCGCTTCCTTGGAATCATTGATGCCGCTCTTGGCGTGCTCCATCAGCTGCTTCGTCGACTCATCAACGGTGCCCGTCTGCTTGAGCATGCCGCCCGCCGATGTCAGCGAATCGGACGTAGAGCTCAAAATGCCCGCGAGCGACGTCGCGCTCGCCTGAACGTCCTGCAGGTCCTCGACCGAATCGCCCAGCGTAGAGGACAGATTGGCGATAAAGTTGCTCACCTGGTCGGTGCTCATATAGTCGAGCAGGCTGGACACGGTCTTAAGGCCGATGGTCGTGATGGTCTTGGTAAAGGTCTCGTTGACCTGACTCTGGACGGCGCTCGAACCCTTTTCAGTCACGATCTGCGCGATGGCGTTGGCCTTCTGGTTCTCATAGAACTCGATATCGGCGTGCTTCACCTCGGTCGAGAAAAGCGTCATCATGTCGGCGCTAAACGTTTTAGGGATAACGACGGCAGCGTAGTACGCGCCCGACTTAACGCCCTCAATCGCCTTATCGCGGTCGTTGAGGACGACCCAGTCGAAGTTCTCGTTGCCGCGCAGGGTGGAGGTTACGTTTTCGCCCACGTTGACCTCGACGGGAATCAGATCGCTCTCGTAGCCCTCGTCGGTGTTGACCACTGCAATCTTAAGGTTGCCGGTATTGCCGTAGGGATCCCAGCTTCCGGCGATGTTAAACCACGCGTACAGGCACGGCACGATGATCAGGCCCATCACGACGACCATACCGATCACGGAGCGAGACACGTTTTGGACATCGCGCTTAAACAGATGCAGGATGTTCTTCATTTATGCCTCACCTCCTTTGGAGTGCTTGCCAAGCGCGGTGGTATCTCCATCATTTGTGGCTGTGCTGTCGCTGCCCTGAGATTTATGGTGCGAGCCGATATGCGGCAAGCGGCCCGTGGACTGATCGCCGCCCTTGGCACCACGCTCGCTGGCGTTGAGGCCAAACATGTGGCGGGCGGCAGGAATGGCGGCCGTGTGTTCGCGCATCTCGCGACGCAGGTCCTCATCCGAAAGCGCCGAGATGCGCATCTGGGTATTGAGGCTCGCTCGGATATATTCGATATTGATAAGCCAGCCGCAGATGGCAATAACCGAGATGATCCAAATGACAAGCAGGATGATCTTGCCGTTATTGTCGATATCGAGCACCGTCGAGAGCACAAAGAGCAGAACCTGCACGCCTACCACGGCGGCAAAACCGCCCTTGATGTAGTAGGGGTAGCGATGCTCAAACGCCACGGCATGATCGAGCACCTCGCGACGGTACGAATCGGAATCGAGCATGACGCGCATGGCCGTGCGCAGCGAGTAGCGCTGGCGCGGCAGGTCGTTGGACTCGCAGATCATGAGGCCCGTCGTGGAAAGCTGCTTATCAAAAAGCAGGTTGAGGTTGAGCAGCAACGGGCGCAGCTGCAGACCGATAAAGAGCGCGATGATAAGGAACACGCCCAGGATGCACAGGTTGAACAGATAGTTGAACGAATACATGCCACCGACGGTCTCGCGCAGCAGGTTGATGCCATAGGTGAAGGGCAGCAGCGGATGCAGCCATTGGAAGAAGCCGGGCATCATCTCGATGGGATACATGCCCGACGAACCCGGAATCTGCACGATAACGAGAATGACACCGATAGCCTTGCCGATATGCTTAAACGTGGTGGACAGCGCATAGATGATGTTGACGTAGGTGAACGAGATTGCAACGCCGCCCAGCACGAACAGCAGCGGGTTGACGCACTGAACGCCAATGACCAGGTCGCCCACCGTAACGATAATGGCCTGGAACGCACCCAGGATCACCATCAGCAGCCAGCGGCCAAAGTAGCCCTGACGCGCCGTAAAGCTACCGATGCCCTCGCGGTCGACCTCGAGCTTGTAGATAGCGATGAGCACATAGCCGCCTACCCACAGCGCCAGATTGGTGTAGAAGGGCGCGATGCCCGAGCCAAAGCTCTTGACCGGATAGATTGACTTGGACGTCAGCTCAACCGGAGATGCCATGAAATCTGCCACGTCATTGACATCGACGCCCATCAGATCGGCCAGCTCGCCCATGGACTCGGAGGTCTGCAGCGCCGCGATGTCATTGGCGGCGGTTGCAAGCTTGTCCTGGACCTTGGCAAGCGAGGAATCGGTCTGGGACAGCGTGGTCTTGGCCTGCTTGAGCGTGGCGTCGAGCTGCGCCAGCGTGCCGCGCGCGCTCGCTATCGTGGGGGTCATACCCGATACAATGCCGGTCAAATCGCCCGAAACGGCGGCAAAGGAGTCAAGCGCGCTCGAAGCCTTCGGCAGCGCGTTCTGCCCCAGATCGGTCTGAGCCTGACCGAGGTTAGCCGTACCGGTCTGAATTGCCGCGTTGAGTGCGTTACTCGCGTTCGAGATTGCCGTAGCGTCGTTTGCCATGGCGCTCGACTGTGCAGAAAGGCCATCCTTAATGCTCTGCAGCTTCTGGTTTTGCTCGCGAAGCGAATTGATGGTCGACGCAATGAGCGCATCGGCGTTCTCCGATCCCGTCGACGTATCGTTAACGAGAATCTGCAGGCGCTCGATGACAGCGCTGTTGTGGTCAATCGTCGCCTGAAGGGATTCGAGCGAGTTGTCGATTCGAGTGGTCGTGGACGTAACCGTACCGGTAAGCCTGCCAATCGCGGCGTTCGCAGAAGCCGATGTCTTACTCAGCACGATGCTGCCCTCCGAAAGTGCCTTGGAGAGCGAGGTGATGGACTTGCCAGCCGTGGTGCGAGCTTCGCCCAGCAGATCATTACCCTGAGCGATTGCCTGCGTTAGCGAAGGCGCCTGTCCCTGCAGGCCCGCCAGCGCAGCATCGGCCGAAGCAATCGAGCTGCTTGTCTTGTCGATGGCGGTGTTCATGTCGCCAATGGAATCGCGTACTTCGCCCAGGGTATCAGACGCCTCGGACACCGAGCCCGCCAGCGAATCCTGGGTCTGGGTTGCCTTGTCTTTAAGGTCGATGCCAGCATCTTTGGCAATGCCCGCGACGGTCTCGCCCACCGTAGAGACAAACTCCGAGTTGATCTGCTCCTCGATGGTGTTGGCACCGGTATCGGTGACCTTGGGCGCAATGGCGCTCTTTTTCTCGTTGACGTAATAGGTGAGCTTCGGCTGATGGTAATTACCGTCGAGCATCGAGACCAGGTTATCCGAGAAGTTCCTGGGGGTCACGATGGCCGCATAGTACTCACCGCTCTCGACGCCCTCTTTAGCATCGGTCGCCGAGTCGACGAAGGTCCAGCCAAGCTGGTCGTTCTCCTTGAGCTGGTCGACCACCTTATCGCCTGCGTTAAGCTCGCCCACTAGGTCGTTCTGGGTGCCCTGGTCGTTGTTGGCGATGGCAATTTTAATGCCCTGGGTATTTCCGTACGGATCCCAGTTGGCAACGATGTTGTACCAGGCATACAGCGAGGGAATGACGCACACGCCCAGGGTAACCACCAGGGCGACGGGGTTCATAAGCAGTCGCTTAATGTCGCGCTTAAATATCGCAAAGGAGACCTTTGCATTGGATAGTTTGCTGCCGAGACTCACGCTTGGACCATCCATCCTGTCGTTGAATCGAATCGTACTATCGACAACCATTGTACGTAGACGCTTTAGTGCCTCGCGGCACAATGGTGCTGAGTTTTGCGGGTAGCAATATACTACGAAGATGATTTAACGTACAGTTGTGCAGTATCTTAAATTCCCGCAGCTCCCAAAACCACAACCCACACAAATTAGCAATCCAACTAGTCGTTGGGTGTTCCTATAGTTTTGTCAACCGTCGGGGC
>URMR01000038.1 GCA_900548935.1 uncultured Collinsella sp. | reverse complement strand
CCCCCGACCACGCTCCGCAGGTGAGCACCGCATCGCCCTTTTCCTCCGCCTCGTTAAAGAGCGCAAAGTCGAAGCTATCCACGTCGATCACGTCCACGCCACCGTCAGCCAAAAGGTCAATGCGCAGGCTGTCCATGGCATCGTTGCCGTGACGGAGTACGCGCAGACGCATACCCTCCAAGTCGGCGACCGTAATGCGATTCTTGCGCGCCAGCGGACTCGTGCGCGGCAGGTCGATATAAAACGGCACGTTGACGATGCGGAGCTTTTGACAGGTGTCGCCCCAGCGCGGGGTCGAAAAACTCGACTGCACTACATCCACCTCGCGACCAAGGCTGCGCATGACGGATTCGCGCTCGTCGTAGAGGTCGCTTACCGGCACGATCTCAAATCGCAGCGATGGCTCCAGCTCGTGCACACCCGTCCACATCGAAAGCGTCTGGCGCCCCGGGCACATCATCGACACGCCCAGGCGCACGGCACCGCCATCACCCGCCGCGCGTCGGGCGCGTCGCAACGCATCCTCGGACTGGCGCATGATCGAGCGCGCGTCGTCCACCAGCAGTGCGCCGGCCGGCGTCACCTTGACGCCCGAGTGCGAGCGTTCGAACAGCGTGATGCCGAACTCGGCCTCGAAGCCCGACACCTGCTTGACGAGTGCCGGGGTCGACACGCGCAATTTTGCCGCCGCACGCGAGAAGCTTCCCAGCTCCGCGGCGGCCGATATGGCCTCGAGTCGTCGATCGTACACGTCAATCTCCTGTTTTCGCGCCCGTAGCCACATGGTGCCACAGGGGGTTGTTTTCGCAGGTCACGCGCTCAATTGAGAATAAACTGCATCGCACAGTGTAAACCTACGGTTAACGCCATTCTAACAAATATGCAATTCACCTGCTCAAATGCAAAGCATACGATAACCTGCGAAAACCACGTGGGTCGATTAATGGGAACGACCCACAGGGAGGCACAAGAAGGGAAGTTCCTATGAGCAACTGGCTTAAGCTCGAGGGCGATGTCTGCGCCGTGACTGGCGCGCTCGGCGGTATGGGCGTCGAGATTTGCCGCGAGTTCGCCCGCAACGGCGCCAACGTCGTCCTGCTCGACCTGGACGAGGAAAAGGTCAAGGCCGCAGCCGCCGACCTCGCCGCCGAGTTTGGCATCCACGCCGAGGGTTACAAGATGAACGCCACCGACGAGGCCGAGGTTCAGGCCGCCGTTGATGCCACCATCGCTGACTTCGGCCGCGTCGACGTTCTCGTCAACACCGCCGGCATTCTGCGCTTCGCCGCCATGGAGGACCTGCCGCTGAGCGACTGGGAGCAGGTGCTCAACGTCAACCTCACCGGTTACTTCATCACCTCGCAGCGCTTTGGTCGCGAGATGATCAAGGCCGGCCAGGGCCGCCTGGTGCACATCTCGACCGTCGCCAGCCACTCCCCCGAGACGTTCTCGGGCGTGTACAGCTCCACCAAGGCGGGCGTCAACATGATGTCCAAGATGCTGGCCGCCGAGTGGGGCCCCTACGGCGTGCGCTCCAACTGCGTCGAGCCCTGCTTCGTTAAGACCCCGATGTCGGCCAACTTCTACGCCGACCCCGAGGTCGAGAAGAGCCGCAGCCGCCTGATCGCCACGCGTCGCATCGGCGAGGTCAGCGATATCGCCAACGCCGTCATGTTCCTGGCGTCCAAGCGCTCGGACTTTACCACCGGCGACGCCATCAAGGTCGACGGCGGCTTCTCCAACATGATGGGCGACCTCACCGCTAAGCCCGGCGGCCGTCGCGCCTATGCCGACAACTACCTTAAGAACAAGGGTGTCGAGCTTTGGTCCGATGAGTCCGGCGTCGCCAAGCCAACTGACCAGTAAACCAACCTAACAGGGAGGCCCGCGGATACGACCGCTCCTCTCCCACATCGATTAGAAAGAGTCCAATGGCTTCCACCAACTCCAACAAGGGTCGCGCCGTCGTGCTTTCCGCCGCGTGCGTCACCATGTTCTTCATCAGCTCCATCGCGCTGTATTCTGTCGTGAGCAAGAACCTGCTCGCCGTCTACCCCGAGTGGTCGAGTGCCCTTACCTGGGCTTTCCCGGTCTTTCAGACCATCATGGCCGTGACGGGCATCTTCGCCGGCCGTATCTCCGATAAGATCGGCCCGCGTAACGTCGTGATCGCCGCCGCCGTGTGCTACGGCCTGGGCTGGTTCATGTCCGGCACCGTCACCGAGCCGTGGCAGTTCTACCTGTGGTTCTCGCTCGTCGCCGCCGTCGGCAACGGCCTGGGCTACAACCCCGCGCTCACCACCGGCCAAAAGTGGTTCATCGACAAGAAGGGTCTCGCCTCCGGCATCACCCTGGCCGCTTCGACCGCCGGTCCCGCCGTGCTGTCCCCGGTGCTCGCCTCGCTGCTCATCCCGAGCCTGGGCATCTTTGGCGCCCTTAAGGCGCTCGGAGTCATCTTCTTTGTGATGATCGCCGCCTCCGCCCTGTTCCTGAAGGCCCCCGAGGCCGGTTGGCTGCCCGAGGGCTTCGAGGCCCCCAAGGGTGGCGCGCATGCCGGCACCTTCGGTGACCTCACACCGGGCGAGATGGTCAAGACCCCGCGCTTCTGGGTCCTCATCGTCACCTTCGCCTTTGCCGCCACCGCGGGCACCCTGCTCGTGGGCAAGGTTGCCTCCATCGCCGCCGTCCAGCTCTTCGCCGACCCCACGAGCGCCGCGGCCGTCGCCCTCGGCGGCGTGGTGGTCTCCGTCAACACCTGCGCCAACCTGGTTGGCCGTCTGTCCTTTGGCCAGATCATCGACAAGCTCGGCGCCTACAAGTCGCTGCTCATCAGCCTTGTCGTCACCATCGTCGCCCTCGTCATCATGTCGACGAGCTTTACACAGGCCATGTTCTTTGTGGCGCTCGCCTTGCTCGGCTTTAGCTTTGGCGCCCTGCTCGTCATCTACCCGCCGCTCACCGGTGGCGCCTTTGGTACCAGCAACATCGGCGTCAACTACGGCATCATGTTTTTGGGCTATGCCGCTTCCACCTGGATCAGCCAGCCCATCACCGCCGTGCTGTATCACGCCGAGGCCGGCAGCGCCGCCTACCAGCAGTCCTTCTACGGCGCCATTGTGATCGCCGCCATCGCCGTCGTGCTCACCGTCTACATGATGGTCTCCGACAGCAAGAAGAAGTCCGCCTAGTTTTACCGATGCGACAAAGGGACAGCCCCTTTGTCGCATTCCACCGGTCACCAGTATTAAGGAGTCGAAATGTCTGAGCTCAACCCCGTCCGCATTGCCGTTATCGGCGCCGGCGCCATGGGCCGCAACCACATCCGCTTTGTCACCGAGGAGCCCGAGGCCGAGCTCGTCGCCATCGCCGACGCCTTTGAGGGCGCCCGCGCCACGGCCGAGGCCGCCGGCGTGCCGTTTTATACCGATCCCGCCCAGATGATGGACGAGGTCAAGCCCGAGGCCGTCATCATCGCTACCCCCAACGACCTGCACCTGGGCGTTGCCCGCGAGGCTGTGAAGCGCAACATCGTGCCGCTGGTCGAAAAGCCGATCTCCAACGATCTCGAGGATGCCCAGGCTTTCGCCGCCGAGGCCGAGACCGCCGGCGTGCCCGTGCTCGTGGGCCAGCATCGTCGCCACAATCCCTTCGTCAACAAGGCCAAGGAGATCATCGAGTCTGGCGAGCTGGGCAAGCTCACCGTGTCGAGCTTCCACTACATGATCTATAAGAATGACGAGTACTTCGACGTCGAGTGGCGCCGCAAGAAGGGCGCCGGCCCGATCCTGGTCAACCTGGTGCACGACGTCGACCTGCTCCGCTACCTGCTGGGCGAGCCCGTTGCCGTCCAGGGTATGCAGTCCAGCGCCGCCCGCGGTTTTGAGACCGAGGACTCCGCCGTGGTCAACGTCCGTTTTGCCGATGGCGCGCTCGCAAGCATGACCATCTCCGACGCCACCGCCAGCCCCTGGAACTGGGAGGCAACCGCTCGCGAGGATCCGCAGTACCGCCCCTTCGACGCCGACGCCTACTTTATCGGTGGCACCAAGGGCGCCCTGTCGCTGCCCCGCCTGCACCAGTTCTCCTACGACGGCGCCTCTAACTGGCACAAGCCGCTGCAGATGGAGATCCCGGCCGTGGACCCGGCGCTGCCGCACAAGATGCAGCTCAAGCACTTTGTGAAGGTCGTCCGCCGCGAGGTCGAGCCCGTCGTGACCCCCGCCGATAACGTCAAGACGCTCACGCTTCTCAACGCCATCAAGGAGGCCGCCGAGACCGGCCAGCTCGTCGAGCTGTAATGCCTTAAGAGCGACCGCGGCAAAACCCCATGCCGAACCCTTCGGTCCGCCACCAACAAGCCCCTCTTCTTTGCCCCGCGAGCAGCCTCCTGCTCGCGGGGCATTTTGCTACCTTGCCGACGATTTTTCTGGGACGAGGGCTATTTTGCGCCTCAGCTTGGTTCGTGCGCCACGAAATGGGCCTATCTACTACGTTTAACCGACTACCATCAACCATACCGAATTTCGCGAAATAAAAACCGCAGGTAAACGTCTTGCCGATTTTCGGAAAACCCAGGTATGGTCAGCCCCTACGGGTAAAACGTAGTAGAAAGGCCGTTTTCGTGGCGCGGTCCCAAAACAGCCTTTTGGGACGGGTGGTATCCTTGGTAGCTCTGTGCTGCAAACGCACCTTAAACGCAAGGAGTCCCATGGATCTTATCGCCCAGCTCGCCCGCGAGCTCAACCTTAAGGCCGCCAACATCGAGGCGGCCGTCAAGCTCATCGACGAGGGCAACACCATCCCCTTTATCTCGCGCTACCGCAAGGAAGCCACGGGCGGCATGGACGACGTCGCCCTGCGCGCGCTCGACGAGCGCCTGTCCTACCTGCGCAATCTTGAACAGCGTAAAGAGGACGTCATTCTGCTTATCGACGCCCAGGGCAAACTCACGCCCGAACTCGAGCAGCAGATTCGCGAGGCCACGCAGCTCCAGCGTGTCGAGGACCTCTACAAGCCCTACCGCAAAAAGCGCATGACCCGCGCGCAGAAGGCCCGCGAGGCAGGCCTGGAGCCGCTTGCCAACATGATCATTATGCAGGCCTCGGCCAAGGGCAGCGCACTCGACGCCGCCGCGGCATACGTCAATGAGGAGACCGGCTTCGACACGCCCGAGAAGGCGCTTGCCGGCGCCGCCGACATCGTGGCCGAAACGGTGGCCGAGGACCCCGAGAACGTCGCCGACCTGCGCGCCTTTACGCAAAACACCGCCGACATCATCGTCGAGGCCACCGACCCCGCCGAGAAGACTCCATACGAGCCCTACTATGACTTTGACGAGCCGCTACGCCGTATACCCAACCACCGCGTGCTGGCTATCGACCGCGGTGAGCGCGAGGGCAAGCTCCGCGTGCGCGTGAACGTCGACGGCGCTGCCGCCACGGCACGCCTCGGCAGCCGCTGGCCCCGTCGCCAAGGCGTCTTCGCTCCCATCTTCGATGCCGCCATCGCTGACGGTTACAAGCGCCTCATGGCCCCCTCGCTGGAGCGCGAGGCCCGCGCCAAACTCACCGTTCGCGCTCAGACCGAGGCCATCAACGTCTTTGCCAAGAATCTCGAGGGCCTGCTCTCGGCACGCCCCGTGCGCGGTGCCCGCGTGCTCGCGCTCGATCCGGGATACCGCACCGGCTGCAAGGTCGCCGTCATGGACGAGACCGGCAAGCTGCTCGACCACGGCGTCGTCTACCCCACCAAGCCGCGCCACGACGTCGCCGGCACCAAGCGCGAGCTCGCCCGCCTCGTCAAGAAGGACGGCGTCAACACCATCGTCATCGGCAACGGCACCGCCAGCCGCGAGACCGAGGAAGTCGTCTCGGAGTTCATTGCCGAGCAGGCGCCCAGCCTTCGCTACACCATCGTCAACGAGGCCGGCGCATCGGTGTACTCCGCCTCCGAGCTCGCAAGCCAGGAGTATCCCGACCTGGATGTCACCGTACGTGGCGCTATGAGCCTGGGCCGCCGTCTGCAGGACCCGCTGGCAGAGCTCGTTAAGATTCCGCCCCAGTCCATCGGCGTGGGCCAGTACCAGCACGACCTTGACCAGGCCGAGCTTTCACGCACGTTGGGCCATGTGGTGGAAGACGTCGTCAACCGCGTGGGCGTCGACGTAAACACCGCGAGCGCAAGCCTGCTGGGATACGTATCGGGCATCACGCCGAGCGTGGCCAAAAACATCGTGGCCTACCGCGAGGAAAACGGAGTCTTTACCGATCGCCGCCAGCTCAAGAAGGTCCCCAAGCTGGGACCCAAGGCATATCTCAACGCCGCGGGCTTCCTGCGCATCAGCGGCGGCAAGAACCCGCTCGACGCGACAAGCGTCCACCCCGAGAGCTACGAGGTGGCCACGGCCATCCTGGAGCGCGCAGGCGTTAAAGCCAGCGAGCTCAGCCGTGGCGGCGTGCCCGACATCGAGCGCCGCCTGGGCAGCATCTCGGCGCTGGCAAGCGACCTGGACTGCGGCACCCTCACGCTCATCGACATCGTCAACGAGCTCAAGAAGCCCGGTCGTGACCCGCGCGACGACGCGCCCGAGGTGGTCTTTAGCCGCTCGGCTCTTTCCATCGACGACCTGGAGCCGGGCATGGAACTCAAGGGCACAGTGCGCAACGTCGTGGACTTTGGCGCCTTCGTCGACGTGGGCGTGCACCAGGACGGCCTCGTGCACATCTCCAAACTGGCCAACCGCTTTATCAAGCACCCCAGCGACGTGGTGCGCGTCGGCGACACGGTCAAGGTGTGGGTCGAGAAGGTCGATCGCGACCGCAAGAAAATCTCCCTCACCATGGCGCAGGGAAAGTAGCAGCAAAGGACGAACCACCGCCGCCCATCGTCGAACTTGCAGGCTTTTTCTCATCCAATGGGAACAACCTGCAAATACCGCAACAAAAACTTTCGCTTGCATATGGGCGTTGCACTGCGAAACACTTTACCTACGTTTATCAAGGCGTGAACTGCGGTTTTTTATCTTCTCGGCGAACGGTTTTGCAGATTTACCATTTTTATATCGCCGCCGCAGCGGCAAAACGTTTTTGCCGATCATTGCGTTTGATTCCGTTCACGGAACAGAAGCAGCGCCTCACCGGCTCGTTTTCACAACCACTCCAAAGCAAAAAGCGGTGACGCCTCATTTGAGACGTCACCGCTTCCGTGTAGGAGCCGGTTATCGGAGCTCCACCCGATTGGGGCTTAACGTATGCCTGGATTACTCTTCCTCAACGTGGTTAATCACAGCACCCTTGGTGTGGATGAAGTTGGGGACGAAGGCGACGACCAGAAGGACAGCGAGGATCGCGTAGACACCGGTGGTACCGAAGGCCTCGGCAGCGCGGCCAAGCGTAATACCAATGACGGAGAAATCGAAGTCGGCGAACGTAGTGTTCTTGAAGCCGAAGACGTCAAGAACGGGCAGGAGCAGGGCCGGAGCAAAGGTGATGAGCAGGCCGTTGACGAAAGCACCAAGAGCTGCGCCCTTGCGACCGCCGGTAGCATTGCCGTAGATGCCTGCGGTAGCACCGCAGAAGAAGTGGGGAACCATGCCCGGGATGATGAAGATGCCCAGGGTAGCGCCCACGATGAACATACCGACCACGCCACCGATGAAGGAAGCGACAAAGCCGAGGATGACGGCAGTGGGAGCATAGGGGAAGAAGACGGCGCAGTCGACGGCAGGGATAGCGCCAGGGATCAGCTTGTTGGAGATGCCCTGGAAAGCCGGGACCAGGTCGGCGAGGATCATGCGAACGCCGTTGTAGACGATGGTGACACCAACGGCGAAGGACAGGGCACAGGTCAGGGCATAGACGATTACATTGTCGCCGCCAGCGGTCTTGGTAACGACCGCAGGATCTGCGATGTAAGCGGCGAAAGCGGTAACCAGGTAGAAGAAGGCCATGGTAAGAGCCGTGGAGATGGTGGTGTCGCGCAGGAAGGAGAACTTCTCGGGAACCTCGATCTTCTCGGTGCTGTTCTCCTCGGCGTCCTTAGCAAAAAGCGTACCAACTGCAGCGGAGATGTAATAGGCGAGTGAACCGAAGTGGCCCATGGCGATTTCATCGCCATCGGTAACCTTCTCGGTGAAACGCTGACCAACGGCGGGAAGCATAGCGCTCACGAGGCCCAAGAACATGCCGCCCACGATGACAAGCTGAACATCCTGGAAGCCAGATGCCTGCAGAACGGCAGACAGCAGGCAGGCCATAAACATGCTGTGATGGCCCGTCAGGAAGATGTACTTAAACTTGGTAAAGCGGGCAATGATAATGTTCACGACGTAGCCGAGAATCAGGATCATCATGGTCTGAACGCCGAGGACGCTCTGAGCCATCGAAACGACGACCTCGTTGTTGGGCACGACGCCGGTGATGTGGAAACCGGTCTCGATGAAGGTGCCCAGCGGAGCAAGGTTCTCCTGAACAACAGCGGCGCCGGCAGACAGCATGATGTAACCCAGAATTGGCTTCAGGGTGCCCGTCATCACCTTGTGGGCAGGACGCTTAAGCGCGACAAGGCCCACAAAGGCAAATAGACCCATGATCCATGCTGGCTTGGTCAGAATCGATTGGATAAACTCAAGTATGGGAAGGATGGCTTGCATCTGCGCTTCCTTTCTCTCTAACGTGGGCGCGTTTCCCTCTTCCACAGGGAACCGCCCTTTTTTGTGCCGCTTTAGGCGTTAGCGGCGGCCGCCTTGATTGCCTCGAGGGCGTCTTCGCGGATCTTCTTCTTGTTCACATAGCTGCGAACGATTACAACGTTGCCGTGGAGCTCGGGGGCGAGTTCCTTAACGGTGATGAACAGATCCGGATTTGCGGAAGAAGCACCGTTCAGGTCCATAGACTCAACGTCGGCCTTGATGCCCTCCTCCTCGCAAAGCTCCTCGACTTTGCCAGCGAGCATCAGGCTAGACCCGATGCCGTTTCCGCATACGGTGATGATATGCATGGCAACCTTCCTCTCCTACACGTGACGGTTTTCCGTCTATCCAAAAGCGGCGACGCATCGCCGTGCCATTAAGGCCTAAAAGAATGAACGCATGGTCTCCAAAACCTGCTCGGGCGTATCGCATGCGCTGAGCTTGGCAACGCAGTCTTCGTCCTCGAACATCTGCGAAAGCTCCGCCAAGCAGCCAAGATGGGCCTTGGGGTCGGGTGCGCAAATACCCACGAGCACGTGAACCGGATCGAAATCCTCGTGTCCAAACGCAACGGCAGGGTCAAGCGTGACGATACAGATTCCCGCTTCACTCACATTGCCATCTGCCTGGGCGTGGGGCATGGCGATGCCCTCTTCCAAGACCATATAGGGGCCGAATTTGTGAACCGATGAAATCATGGCGTCAACATAGCTCTGGTCGCATTTGCCAGCGTCTACGAGCAACTTACCGCATGCCCTGATCGCTTCCTCCCAGTCGGAGGCCTCGACGTGGCAGGCAACAAGCTCGGGTTTAAGAAGATCGGTCAGCATGCTCGTCCCCTACTCCTCGGGCAAGATATGAAAACCAAGCGCCTGAACGTCGCGGGCAAAGCCCTTGACCGTATCAAGCGAGTACTCAAGCAAATCTTTCCCGAAATTCTTGCGCTTGGCAAGAATGGCATTGGGGACCGTAATGATCTGGCATCCAACGGACTCCGCCTGGAAGATATTGAGGACCTCGCGCGTAGACGCCCAGAGAACCTCGGCAGCAGGCTTAACGGCAGCCTTCTTTACGGACTCCGCCATGAGGGGCAGCGGATCGACGCCGGTATCGGCAATGCGACCGGCAAAGATGGACAGAATAGAGGGGGTCTCGGCAGAAACAGCATCGACGAACTCGTCGACCTGCTCGGGCGTGAAGATAGTGGTGACATTCACCTTGATTCCGTCGGCAGAAAGGCGCTTGACCAGCGCGGCAGTGGACTCGCCCTTGGTGTTGAGCGCCGGAATCTTAACGTAGACGTTGTCTGCCCAGGTTGCAATCTCGCGAGCCTCGGCCTCCATACCAGCCTCGTCATCAGCGAAAACCTCAAAAGAAACCGAGACATCGGTAATGTGCTCAAGAACCGTCTTGGCAAAAGCGCGGTAGTCGGTCACGCCGCCGGCCTTCATAAGGGAAGGATTGGTCGTGAAGCCCTGAACGTTGCCATTGTCATGCATGTCAAGCATGCCCTCGAGGTTAGCGCCGTCGGCAAACACCTTGATCGCCATGTTCGGTCCTTTCTCATCTAACGCTATTGCTATCGAAAGCCTTCTTCTTTGTTTCAAAAGCTTTTCGGTTTTCTTTTATAAACCATTTCAAAAGCTATCGAAAGCTCAATTGTCAACTTTCCGTGAACGGTCGAATATCGGGTGTGAACGTGCTTCTTTTTGGCGGCGCCTTCAGAATGAGACTCTTTATAGCCCGTCTACGTGCGAACTATCTGCTACGCATGCATTTGGGACATGCCATTCCGTTCATTCGATTCATTCGAATTTGCCTTGTTCTTTTCATATCGATACGTTATATTTCGATTACGAAAGGCGCATCTTTTGCCTTTTGTTCAAAAGGAGCGGCATATGGCATCTACTTCAGACCTTTCACCGGCCGAGCGTCAGCGATTTATCATGAATTGGCTGGCCGAAAAGCCAAATATCTCGGTATCCGACATCGTTCGCCGTTTTTCGGTTTCGGAAGTCACCGCACGACACGACCTCGTCTCACTGGAATCCGAAGGCAAGCTGCGTCGCGTACGCGGTGGAGCGGTATCGCTTTCTCGCTCCACCGCAATCTCGTATCCCGAGGAGCGCATCAATGTCCAAGTCGAGGCCAAGGAGGCCATCGCCGCAACCGCAGCAACTCTTGTTGATGATGGCGATGTTCTGGTAATTGATATCGGCACCACGGGCTTTTACTTCGCTAAGGCCCTCATGGACAAGCGTGAGATCACCATTATCACCGGCGATCTTGCAATCGCGAACTACGCCAGCTTCAATCTCCCCAATGCTTCGGTAGTGTTGCTGGGCGGCTCCGTGCGCAAGGGCCACCTCTATCTCGCGGGCGCACTAACGCTCGACTGCATGAGCAAACTACATGCCGACAAGGCGTTTGTCAGCGCCGACGGATTCCACCCCGACCACGGTTTTACCGTCGAGCACGACTTCTCGGCCATAATCAAGCATATGTACCTGACCAACTCAAACCAGGGCTACATGATGGTTGACCAGGGAAAGTTCAACAAGACCAGTTTTTATCAGTCCGCGCAGATCGATGACCTCGATGGCATCATCGTTGACGGAGACGACGAGGGCATCATGACGGCGGCGATCGAGAGCAGTCGCAGTCATCCCAAGCTCTATATTGCAAAATAGCTCAAATGGCCGGGTCGCCCCCCACTGCGGGCGACCCGGCCATTTATTAAATCAACCCAAAGTGGCGCATGGCGGTGACGGTGCCGTCGTGTGCGACATCGTCGGTCACGTAGTCGGCGACCGCCTTGACCTCGGGCATGGCGTTGCCCATGGCCACGGCCGTCTCGACGGCAGCGAGCATGCCCAGGTCGTTACCCGAATCGCCAAAGCCAAAGGTGCGCGCGTTGCCGGTGCGACCCAGGTATTCCAGCGCTCGCGCCACGCCCACGCCCTTGTCAATGCCCCTGGGGCTCAGCTCGCGATTCTGACCACCGGTGTTGCACAGCTCAAACTCGCGATCGATAAAGCCGTCATCGTTGGCTACGCGAGCCAAACTGGGCACACTGAGGCATACCTTGCCCACGCGCAGACTGCCGTCGACGCGCATTTCCTCGGTGCTGTGCACCACAGAAGTGCCGATCAGAGACGACTGCTCAACACCCGCGGGTTCCAGGGCAAAAGTAGCCACGTTGGTCTCGAAAAAGGCCTCAATCCCTGCCGCGGCCATACGGCGCGCAAGCTCCTCAATAACGTCCTCGTCAAAGCAGTCCTCATGCACCACGCGGCCCTCGACCTCGAGCGTCGCTCCCGCCATGGCAACGACACCCGCAGGCTCCAAAGCACGCAGGCCATCGGCAATCAGCCACAAGGGGCGACCCGTGCAGATAAATGCCTGGTGCCCCGCATCGCGCAGGCGGCAAAATGCATCGACAACAGTCTTCGACGGATGGACTGCATTGAAGTCCTTATCGGTCATATCGTCGGGATCGAACGACGTCAGCGTGCCGTCCACGTCAAAAAAGAGCACAGCGGATTCGGGGCACGCATCAATCATATGGGTTCCTTTCGAGGATAAGGGCAAACGAAGCATCCATCATATAATGGAGCGACGCAACCAGAGAGGTCACCCATGGAATTTTACGCAAGCTGCCCCGAGGGCTTTGAGTCCGCACTCGCCGATGAGCTTAAACGCCTCGGGCTTTCGCATGTTCGCCGGCTGAAGGGCCGCGCTACATTTGAGGGCGAGCTCGAGCAAGGCTACCGAGCATGTCTGTGGTCGCGCCTGGCGAGCCGCGTGTTCGTGGTGCTCGGACGCTTTGAGGCGCAGGATGCCGATGAACTGTACGATAGCGTTTACGACATCGCTTGGGAGAGCATCGTCCGCCCCGGCGCCACCATCGCCATCACCGCCCGCGGCGTGACCGAGCAGCTGCGCAACACGCGCTTCTCGGCCCTGCGCGCCAAGGACGCGCTGTGCGACCGCCTGGCCGAGACCACGGGCCGTCGCGCCGACGTCGATGCCGCCGACCCCGATGTTCACCTACTGCTTTCGCTGCGCCAGCGCCGCCCGAGCATAAGCCTGGACCTTTCGGGCGACCCGCTGTTCAAGCGCCTGCCGCCCGCGGCGACCCGCGCCGGCGAGGACGCGCACGTGTTGCGCCCCGACTACGCCGCCCTGGTGCTGGCGCAGGTCGGCTGGACCGCACTGTGCGAGCGCGAGCTGACGGCCGACGATTACGAGAACAAAGCCCTGCCCACGCTGGTCGACGCCTCGTGCGCCGGCGGCGGTCTGCTGCTGGAAGCCGTGAACATCCTGACTGACCGCGCCCCGGGTTTTGCACGCGAGCACTGGGGTTTTGAGGGCTGGCAGCTGCACGACGCCGCCCTGTGGGAGCAGCTGCTTGCCGAGGCG
>URMR01000037.1 GCA_900548935.1 uncultured Collinsella sp. | reverse complement strand
GCGGCCTCGACGGTGAAGCCCGTGCCCGTGGCCGTAAGCGATGGGTCGTCGCAGCAAGTAAGCGTGACGGCAAACGGTTCACCCAAACGTGCCACGACGGTTACATCCACGGCGCGACGGCGCAGCACATCGCGCTTGAGCGCGGCGCCGGCAGCGTCAATGGCGCGCTGGCTTCGAATCACACGTACACGGCAACCCTCGGGCATGCTGCGAGGCACGCGGCATTCGATGACATCGCCGGCTGCGGCATCATCAGCGGCGATGGCGGTCAGGAACTGGTCGAACTCATCGTCGTGGCGAAGCTCCAGCAGATCGCCCTTGCCAACGGGTTCAAACAGCTCAATGCGGGCGATGGCAGCGCGGCGACGGCGGTCGTCGGGCTTGAGCCCGCGCACATCGCGGTTGGCCAGGCGGCTGCCGAGCACCGTGCCCACGATCTGGCCGCGGTTGTTGGAGCGCTCGTAGCTCATCATCTCGTCACCCGAGGTACCGTCTTGGTAGGCGTGCGTAAAGTCACGGTTAAAGCAGCGCTTGAGCTGGCGCTGGCGGGCGGCTTCCTCATCCTTAGAGGTCAAAACATCGGCCAGCATGTCATCAATCTGATGACGATACACGTCGACGATGGAGTACACATAATCGGGGGCCTTCATGCGACCTTCGAGCTTGAGCGATGCGGCGCCGGCGTCATACAGGCGACGAACGAGCTGCGAGGTGTTGGTGTCGCGCGGGCATAGCGCGCGCTCACGGCCGGCGGGGGAGAGCGAGCGGCCGTTCTCGTCGATCAGCTCGTAAGGCAGGCGGCAGGGCTGAGCGCACATGCCGCGGTTGGCCGAGCGGCCCGCCATGGCAAAGCTCGACAGCAGGCACAGGCCCGAGTAGCAAAAGCAGATGGCGCCGTGGCTAAAGACCTCGAGGTCAACGTCGGGCGCGGCGTCGTGGATGGCGGCGATCTCGTCAATGGAGAGCTCACGCGACAAGGTCACGCGGTCGGCGCCTTGCTCGCGGCACCAGATAGTCCCACGGTCATCATGGATGTTCGCCTGGGTCGAGATATGGGTCTCGATGCCGGGCATGGTGCGCTTGACCTCAAAGAAAAGGCCCCAGTCCTGGATAATGAAGGCATCGGCGCCCAGCGTGGAGCAGCGATGGATGAGCTGCAGCGCATCGCTCATCTCGGACTGCTTGATGACGATGTTGACCGTGACGTAAACGCGCGAGCCGGCCAGATGCGCGGCGCGGCAGGCCTGCTCAAAGACCTCGTCGGTAAAGTTCGTTGCCTTGCGGCGGGCGTTGAAGCTGCCCATGCCACAGTAGATGGCATCGGCGCCGGCAGCGAGTGCGGCGGCAAAGGGCTCGGGGCCTCCGGCGGGGGCCAAGAGCTCGGGTCTGCGGTTGGTGGTTCGACTGGCGGTTGCGGTCATATCCTGCCTTTCAAAATGCTCAGATATTTAAAAGTATAGTGGTGCCGTTGCGGCAGGCGATGCCCGTGCTCCAAGCGGGATAAAGTCTTCAGCAGCTTGGGCTGGCTGACCCCGTGGAGAACCGTTCAGCGGTTCGGGGAAACCGTTGGGCGATAAAATATTCTCGCAACGTGATAATAATCTTGCATCGCGCGGAAACCTTGAGTACTATCCCAATCAAGCGCGGTGTTCAGACCGAACTGTGCCTCCCGGTGTGAACACCGCGCTCACGCTCTCTCAATTGATCGTAAGGAGAAAAACATGAGCAAGACCGTCGTGTCTTCCGATAACGCACCCGCAGCCATCGGCCCGTATTCCCCCGGCATCCAGACCGGCAACATGGTGTTCCTGTCCGGCCAGCTGGGCATCGATCCCGCAATTGGCAAGATGCCCGAGGGCGTCGAGGCCCAGGCCAAGCAGTCCCTCGCCAACGTCGAGGCCCTGCTGACCGCTGCCGGCGCCACCTTTGCCGATGTCGTCAAGACCACGGTCTACCTGGCCGACATCGCTGACTTCGCCGCCGTGAACGAGATCTACGCCTCCAAGTTCGAGGCCCCGTTCCCCGCGCGCAGCGCTTTCCAGGTTGCCGCCCTTCCGGCTGGCGGTCTGGTCGAGATCGAGGTCGTCGCCGCTCTCTAAGGCGTTGGCCACAACTAAACATGACATGCAAAAAGACCCTGCAGCGCGTGCGAGCTGCAGGGTCTTTTATCAAGTGACGGATCGCTTGTGGAGCCGCGCTTCATTTTGCTCGTTAGCCTTCCTTGCGGACTTTTTGCAGGTAGCGGTAGACGCTGGGCTCAGAGATGCCCAGCGCGGCGGCGGCGCAGGCCACGGCGCCCTTGAGCATGAACACCCCGTTACCGTTGAGGTGGCGAATGACGTCCACGCGGTCGCTCTGACCAAGCGACGCTACATCCAGCCCGCGCGCGCTCAGCAACTCGGCAATGCTGCGGTCGATGAGCTCCTGTGTGGACTCCGAAAGGCTTTCGACCTCGATAGGGGCGGGCTCCGTGCGCGTCGGCGCCGCGTCGAAGCACGTCATGAGCTGCTGCGCCATGGCGTTGATGGAGCGTACGGTCGAGAGGTCGGTGTTGACGCAGAGCATACCGACGATCTCGTCATTCTCGCGGATAAAGTACGTCGCTGACTCCAACGTTTTGCCGCCGGCACCGCGCCCCTCGTAGCCCGTAATAAACGGCAGGTCGCGATACTTGGCGTCGTGCATGATCTTGAGTGCCAGATCGGTGGCGGGACCGCCGACCTTGCGGCCGCTCACGATGCCGTTGCGAATATCGACGATGGCGTGGTCGGGATCCGAGAAATCGTGCAGCACGATTTCGCTGTTTTTGCCGAGTATCTGCTCCAGAAAATCGACCATCGGCAAAAAGCGACGTACGGTCTCGTTCACGGGCAACTCCTTTGGGTGAAATCAGAAATGTTCATAACAATTTTTTCTCATGGTAACACGCTGCCCATCATCTCGTATATCCGCAGGTACATTGCGTAATGCAGACGAACGGTAGGAATTTAGCGGTAAACGGTTGACCAAAAGAAAAGTTAAATGTTATTTTGACCAGACACTTTCCTGACCTGCGGAAATGCGTTATTTCAGCTGAAGAATAGTCTGATAACAAAAAATTATTATTGAGAATGAGAATCATCTTTAATACGATATGCAATGAAGGCACAACCTCAACCCCGCACTGCGTCACAATAGAGCGTCAGATGCGAAAACAACTACTTCGAGGATTGGTGGTCAAATGACCCAGGAGACGGTTACGAACGGCACTGAAGCCCTGTTCACTCGCGAAGGCATGCCTCCCGTTAAGGAAATGATCCCGTGTGCCCTTCAGCACGTACTGGCATCGTTTGCCGGCATCATTACCCCGGCGGTCATCATGGCCGGCGTCTACGGCTTTAATAGTCAGCAGAGCACCGACATCATTCAGGTCGCGCTTATTCTTTCGGCAATCGACACGGCCCTTCAGGCCTTCGCTCCCTTCCGTCGCATCGGCGGCGGCCTGCCCATCGTCATGGGCGTTTCGTTCGCGTTCCTGCCGGCCCTGCAGGCCATGGGTGCCTCGGGCTTTAGCTTTGGCGCGCTTTTGGGCGGCGAGATCGTCGGCGGCGCCGTTGCGGTCCTCTTTGGTCTGGCCTACAGCAAGATCAAGTGGCTGTTCCCGCCCGTCGTGACCGGTACGGTCATCTTCTCCATCGGCGTTTCGCTGTATCCCACGGCCGTCAAGTATATGGCCGGCGGTATGGGTACACCGCTGTGGGGCACCCCGCAGGCATGGTGCGTCGCTCTTATCACCTTCGCCGTCGTCTTCGCGCTCGCCAACTTTGGCAAGGGCACGCTCAAGCTGGGATCCGTGTTCTTTGGCATGATCGTTGGCATGATCGTCTCCATCCCCTTTGGCATGATCGACTTCTCCAGCGTCGCCACCGCTCAGGTCTTCGCCCTTCCCAAGCTCATGCCCTACGCGCTCGAGTTTGATCCCGAGGTCTGCATTACCCTCGCCGTCGTGTTCCCCATGGTTGCTATCCAGGTTATCGGTGACGTCTCCGCCGCCTGCCTGGGCTCCATCGACCGTATGCCCACCGAGCGCGAGCTCTCCGGCGCTATCGTGTCCCAGGGCCTCACCTCTATGGTCGGCGGCCTGCTGGGCGGTCTTCCCACCAGCGCCCTTGGCCAGAACGTGGGCATCATCTGCTCCAACAAAGTCGTCAACAAGTGGGTCTTTGTGATCATCGCGGCCGTCTTTGCCATCGCCGGTCTGTTCCCGCAGCTCTCTGCCGTCCTTTCCGCTATCCCGCAGCCCGTCATCGGCGGCGCGACCGTCGGCGTCTTTGGCACCATCACCATGAACGGCGTGCGCATGTTCACTCGCGAGGGCCTCACGCAGCGCACTACCACTATCGTCGGCACCTCCGTCGTCTTTGGCCTGGGTATCTGGATGGCCAGCGGTTGCCTTGCCGGCGAGGGTATGCCCGCCTGGGTGTCCACCGTCATCGGCTCCAATGCCGTAACCCCCACCGCCATCATGGCCATTGTCCTTAACCTGATCCTTCCGCAGACGCCGGTCGTGGCTCAGCACATCGATGCCGCCAAGGACGCTGCCGTGGATCTGGTCTTGCCCGAGAGCAAGAAGTAACCAATTCGGTGCTATTCGTCGGCGGACGCATCGCCTCGTCCGCCGTCGCCATGCGGCGCCAAGCCGCACTTCAAAGGGTTTGTCCCTTTGGTGAAGCGTTGACGGGAGAGGGCCCGTTTCCGGTGTAGGCCGGCGCTTCGCACTCCGCCATGTCAGAGGTGTCAAACCCCGCCTCTGATGTTGAAGGGAGCATCCATGCTTCTGGTCGCTAACGGTTCCGTTTTTACCCGCAACGCTCAGACCCCGTTCATTCCAAACGGTGCGGTCGCCATTGACGGAGATACGATCGTCGAAGTGGGCCCCGAGCGCGAGCTCAAGGCCAAGTACCCGGATGCCGAGTACGTCGATGCCCAGGGCAACCTCATCATGCCTGGACTCATCAACTGCCACACCCACATCTACTCGGGTCTGGCCCGCGGCCTTGCCATTAAGGGCTGCAACCCCACCAACTTCCTGGAGAATCTTGAGCAGCAGTGGTGGAAGATCGACGACAACCTGACGCTCGACGGCACCAAGGCCAGCGCCTATGCCACGATTCTGGACTCCATCCGCGATGGCGTCACTACGATCTTCGATCATCACGCGAGCTTCTGTGAGATCCCGGGAAGCCTCTTTACCATTAAGGATGCAGCTCAGGAGCTGGGCATGCGTTCGTGCCTGTGCTACGAGGTTTCCGATCGCCGTGGCCAGGAAAAATGCGACCAGGCCATTGCCGAGAACGCCGAATTTGCCCAGTGGGCCGCCAAGGAGCGTCGCGATAACGACAACCACATGATCGCTGCCATGTTTGGCGGACATGCCACCTTTACGCTTTCGGACGAGACCATGGATAAGATGGCCGAGGCCAACAACGGCCTGACCGGCTTCCACATCCATGTGTGCGAGGGCATGAACGACGTGTGGGATTCCCGCCTCAACCGCGGTAGTATCAGCCCCGTCGAGCGCCTGCTGCAGCACAACCTGCTGGGTCCCGACACCATGCTCGGCCACTGCATCCACGTGACGCCTGCCGAGATGGATATCGTCAAGGAGTCCGGCACTTGGCTGGTCAACAACCCCGAATCCAATATGGGCAACGCCGTGGGCTGCGCCCCCGTGCTCGAGTTCTTCCGCCGCGGCATTCCCGTGTGCATGGGCACCGACGCCTACACCCACGATATGCTCGAGAGCCTTAAGGTCTTCCTGATCATTCAGCGCCACAACGCCGCCATGCCCAACGTGGGCTGGTGTGAGGCCATGACCATGCTGTTCGAGAACAACGCCAAGATGGCGAGCAAGTACTTCGATCGCAAGCTCGGTGTGCTCGAGGCCGGCGCTGCCGCCGACGTTATCGTTATGGACTACAAGCCCTTTACGCCGCTGAGCGAGGAGAATATCGACGGCCACATGCTCTTTGGCATGATGGGCAAAAACTGCCGCACCACCATCATCAACGGCCGCGTCCTGTACAAGGATCGCGAGTTTGTCGGTATCGATGAGGACAAGATCAACGCGTGGACCATGGCCGAGTCCAAGAAGCTCTGGAGCACGCTCAACGATCGCACCTACTAATTCACAAGTAGATTCACGCGCGTCGGATGTTTCGCCGCATCCGACGCGCGTATAGGCGACCTCCGCGGGGTCGCCGGCGCTGTGCTAGCGCTACACCGTATTTGCGTCCGCCGCGCGGTCTCGCCGGGCGTTACAGAGAGGAGCTCATTATGAGCGACATCATGAGGCCGATCCCGTTTTCGCAGCTGATGAACTGGATCATCGAGGAGCACAAGACCCAGGGCGCTGTCTTTGGCGTGCGCAAGATGGTCACGACCAACCAGGAGGGCGCGCTTCCCATTTTTGACGAGCGCATCGAGACTCCGTTTGGCCCGGCCGCCGGTCCCAATACGCAGCTTGCCCAGAACATCGTGGCCTCTTATGTAGCCGGTTCACGCTTCTTTGAGCTCAAGACCGTTCAGGTGATGGACGGCGAGGAGCTCTCCAAGTGTGTGAACAAGCCCTGCATTGTGGCGCAGGACGAGTGCTACAACTGCGAGTGGTCGACCGAGCTCGAGGTTCCGCAGGCCTTTGCCGAGTACGTGAAGGCATGGTTTGCCTGCCACCTGATCGCCCGCGAGTACGGCCTGGGCAGCCCGGACGGCTTTGTCTTCAACATGTCCGTGGGCTATGACCTGGAGGGCATCAAGAGCCCCAAGGTCGACGCCTACATCGAGGGCATGAAGGACGCCAGCGGCTCCGACGTCTGGAACGAGTGCCGCGCATGGGCGCTCGCCAACCTGGACAAGTTTGAGCATGTCGATGCCGCGTTTGTCGAGTCCATCCCGGCGCGCGTCTCCAACTCCATCACCGAGTCCACGCTGCATGGCTGCCCGCCGGCGGAGATCGAGCGCATCGCGACCCATCTGATTACCGAGAAGGGTCTCAACACCTACATCAAGTGCAACCCCACGCTGCTGGGTTATGAGTTTGCCCGCCAGCGTCTGAACGAGCTGGGCTTTGACTACATCGTCTTCGATGACACGCACTTCCGCGAGGACCTGCAGTGGGCCGATGCCGTGCCTATGTTCGAGCGCCTGATTGCCCTGTGCGCCGAGCGCGGCCTGGAGTTTGGCGTCAAGCTGACCAACAC
The DNA here is from genome assembly GCA_900548935.1 of uncultured Collinsella sp. Lineage (GTDB taxonomy): Bacteria > Actinomycetota > Coriobacteriia > Coriobacteriales > Coriobacteriaceae > Collinsella. The sequence goes on along the minus strand of URMR01000037.1, from coordinate 6,004 downwards.
GTTCCCCGTCGACGTGACGAGGAACGAGCTGCCCTCCACCGAGATGTACATGTCGGGCCGTTCGCTGTTCTCGCTGACCATCGAGGCCGCTCGTCGCATTACCGAGCAGTTCGATGGCAAGCTGCGCATCAGCTACTCCGGCGGCGCCACGGTCTACAACATCCGCGCCCTGTATAACGCCGGCATTTGGCCCGTCACCCTGGCGACCGATGTGCTCAAGCCCGGTGGCTACGAGCGCTTTAGTCAGATGGCCGGCGAGTTCACCGATCTGGACGGCAAGCCGTTTGAGGGCGTCTCGCTCGAGGCCGTGACCGCGATCCAGACCGACTCGCTCACCAACCCGCTCTACAAGAAGCCGCTGCGCCCGCTACCCGACCGCAAGGTTGCCGGCAAGAGCCCGCTTTCCGACTGCTTTACCACGCCGTGCCGCACGAGCTGCCCCATCCAGCAGGATATTCCCGCCTACTTGGCGGCTGTTGACGAGGGCCGCTACGAGGACGCACTCAACATCATCATCGAGCGCAACGCCCTGCCGTTCATTACCGGCACTATCTGCCCGCATCCCTGCGGCCGTGCCTGCGAGCGTGCGTTCTACGAGCCCGAGGGCGCCCAGATCCGCGCCAGCAAGCTCAAGGCCGCCCGCGAGGCCATGACCGCCGTGCTGCCCAAGCTGCGCGCCCAGGCCATCGCCAACGACGGCGAGCGCAACGTTGCCGTTATCGGCGGCGGCCCGGCCGGCCTGGCGACGGCGTTCTTCCTGACGCGCGCTGGCGTGCCCGTCACCATCTTCGAGGCCCGCGATTCGCTCGGCGGCGTGGTCCGTCACGTCATCCCCGAGTTCCGCATTGCGAGCGATGACATCTCCCACGATGCCGAGCTCTGCCTGGCCTTTGGTGCCAAGGTGCAGCTCAATGCCCGCGTGGAGTCCATTGACGAGCTCAAGGCCCAGGGCTTTACCGACGTGGTCGTGGCCACCGGCGCCTGGATGCCCGGCTCTGCGGGCCTGGGCGAGGATGCCGAGCTCGACGTGCTGGAGCTCCTCGAGGCCGCCAAGAAGGGCGAGAAGCTCGAGCTGGGCGAGGACGTCGTGGTCATTGGCGCCGGCAACACCGCCATGGATGCGGCCCGCGTGGCCAAGCGCCTGGCCGGCGTGAAGAACGTGCGCCTGGTCTACCGCCGCACCAAGAAGCAGATGCCCGCTGACGAGGAAGAGCTTGATCTTGCTCTTGCCGACGGCGTTGAGTTCTGCGAGCTGCTGGCGCCCAAGGCGCTCAACGGTGCCGTGCTGACCTGCGACGTTATGGAGCTTGGCGAGCCGGATGCAAGCGGCCGTCGCAGCCCCGTCGCCACGGGCGAGACCATCGAGCTTCCCGCCACCACGGTGATCTGCGCCGTGGGCGAGGGCATCGATGCCAACCTGTACGATGCCGCGGGCGTCGAGCACGACCGTCGCGGCCGCCTTGCCGCCACCTCCACCGGCGTCGAGGGCGTCTGGGCTGCGGGCGACTGCCGCCGCGGTCCTGCCACCGTGGTCGAGGCTATTGCCGATGCCGCCGAAGTCGCCCGTGCCATTGCCGGCGTGGACTTTAACAAGTACGCCGACCAGAATGCTCAGGCCGATCGCGAGGACGCCTGCTACGAGCGCAAGGGGTCGCTGTGCCGCGACAAGCGCAACTGCACCAAGACTCGCTGCCTGGGCTGCGGCTCGGTGTGCGAGGTCTGCTGCGACGTGTGCCCCAACCGCGCCAACGTTGCCATTAAGGTGCCGGGTCTCGCCAAGCATCAGGTCGTCCACGTCGATGGCATGTGCAACGAGTGCGGCAACTGCGCCGTGTTCTGTCCCTACCAGGAGGGTCGTCCCTACAAGGACAAGCTCACCCTGTTCTGGAGCGAGCAGGACATGGAGAACTCCGAGAACGAGGGCTTCCTGGCTGTGGACGAGGACCACTTTAAGGTCCGCGTCGCCGGCACGGTCCGCACCGTCTCGGTCGATGCCGTCAACACCGGTCTTCCCGAGGCCGTCCGCCTGACCATCAGGGCTGTGCGCGACAACTATTCGTACCTTCTTAAGAAATAGGCGAGTCTCTTATGGCCAAATCCATTCAACATAACGTGGCCTACGTTGCCTGCGGAAGTGGTTGTGCCTCCGCAGGCGGCGACGCCCGCTGCAGCGAAGGCTGCATTGGCTGTGGCGCCTGCGTCACGGCCTGCCCCCACGGCGCCATTGCGCTGGTCGATGGCATCGCCCGCGTGGACCGCTCCAAGTGCACGGGCTGTGGCCTGTGCGGCATGGCGTGCCCGCAGCGCGTGATTGCCTTCGTTCCCGGCTACCAGAACATTCTGGTGCGCTGCAACAACACCGATAAGGGCGCCATTGCGCGCAAGATCTGCGACACGAGCTGCATCGGTTGCGGCATGTGCGCCAAAAAGTGCCCTGCCGGCGCTATCCGCATCGAGGACAACTGCGCCCATATCGACGGCGTGGACTGCCTGTCGTGCGGCATGTGCGCCGTCGTCTGCCCGCATGGCGCCATCCACGACCGCACCGGCATCGCCGCTGGCGTGTAGAAGGGAATCACCATGGCACAGGAATTCACTTTTACCGTTAACGGCGTCGAGCGCACGACGACTCAAAACAAACCGCTGCTGCGCTACCTGCGCGACGACCTGCACATTCACTCCGCCAAGGACGGCTGCTCCGAGGGCGCCTGCGGTACCTGCACCATTCATGTGGACGGTGCGGCTGTCAAGGCGTGCGTGCTGACCACCGCTCTTGCCGCCGGCCGCAACATCGTGACCGTCGAGGGCCTGCCCGAGGACGTGCGCGAGGCCTTTGTGTACGCCTTTGGCGCCGTGGGCGCCGTGCAGTGCGGCTTTTGTATCCCCGGTATGGTCATGGCGGGTGCAGCGCTCATCGCCGAGGACCCCGAGCCCACCGAGGAGCAGATCAAGTACGCCATTCGCGGTAACGTCTGCCGCTGCACCGGCTACAAAAAGATTATCGAGGGCATCTCGCTGGCCGCTGCGGTGCTCCGCGGCGAAAAGCAGATCGACGAGGATCTGGAGCGCGGCGATGACTACGGCGTGGGCAAGCGCGCCTTCCGTATCGACGTGCGCAAGAAGGTGCTCGGCGAGGGCAAGTATCCCGACGACATCGACGAGCTCGATCAGCCGGGCCTGACCTATGCCAGCGCCGTGCGCTCCAAGTATCCGCGCGCCCGCGTGCTCTCCATCGACACCTCCAAGGCCGAGGCCCTGCCCGGCGTGGTGGGCATCCTGCGCGCCGAGGACGTGCCGGTCAACCAGGTCGGCCACCTTATCCAGGACTGGGACGTCATGATCGCCCAGGGCGATATCACCCGCTGCGTGGGTGACGCCATCGCGCTGGTGGTTGCCGAGGACGAGGCGACGCTCGAGAAGGCCAAGAAGCTCGTAAAGATCGATTACGAGCCGCTGGAGCCCGTGCGTAACATTGTCGAGGCCAGGGCTGCCGACGCCCCGCGCCTGCACGACAGCTTCTTTGCCTTTGGCAACACGGTGGAGCTCAAGGACAACGTGTGTCAGAGCCGTCACGTGACGCGCGGCGACGCCGCCAAGGCGCTGGCCGAAAGCGCGTTCACCGTGACGCAGCGCTTTACCACGCCCTTTACCGAGCATGCCTTCTTGGAGCCCGAGTGCGCCGTTGCCTTCCCGTACAAGAACGGCGTCAAGGTGCAGTCGACCGACCAGGGCGCCTACGACACGCGCAAAGAGTGCGCCCATATGTTTGGCTGGGACAACGAGCCCGAGCGCGTGGTCGTCGAGACCATGCTCGTGGGCGGCGGCTTTGGCGGCAAGGAGGACGTGTCCATCCAACACCTGGCCGCGCTTGCCGCATATAAGCTCCAGCGTCCTGTGAAGTGCAAGCTCACGCGTGCCGAGTCGCTTGCTTTTCATCCCAAGCGTCATGCCATGGACGGCACCTTTACACTGGGCTGCGACGCCGAAGGCAACTTTACCGGCCTGGATTGCGAGATCAACTTTGATACCGGCGCCTACGCGTCGCTGTGCGGCCCGGTGCTCGAGCGCGCCTGCACGCATGCCGTCGGCCCCTACAAGTACCAGAACACCGACATTCGCGGCTTTGGCTACTACACCAACAACCCGCCCGCCGGCGCGTACCGCGGCTTTGGCGTTTGCCAGTCCGAGTTTGCGCTCGAGAGCCTGATCGACTTGCTGGCAGAGAAGGTCGGCCTGGATCCGTGGGAGATTCGTTACAGAAACGCCATCGAGCCGGGCGAGGTTCTGCCCAACGGCCAGATTGCCGACTGCTCCACGGCGCTTAAGGAGACACTGCTCGAGGTCAAGGATGCCTACTATGCGCATCCCGGCCACGCCGGCATTGCCTGCGCTATGAAGAACGCTGGCGTGGGCGTTGGCCTGCCCGACGCCGGCCGCTGCAAGATTCGCGTCGAGAACGGCGTGGCCGTGGTCTATGCCGCCACGTCCGACATCGGCCAGGGCTGTAACACCGTCTTTTTGCAGGACGTTGCCGAGGCATGCGGTCTGCCGCTTCGCTGCATCGCCAACGGCGAGTGCTCCACCGAGAACGCTCCCGACTCCGGCACCACGTCTGGTTCGCGTCAGACGGTCGTGACCGGCGAGGCCGTGCGCGGCGCCGCCTTCCTGCTGCGCGATGCCATGGTTGGCATCGAGGCCGGCAAGCCCGCGCCCGATGCTCCCGTGAGCGCGCATGGCGACGGCGTCAAGATTGAGTACGACGACGGTCGCGCCTACCAGCTGCGCACGCAGGAGCTCGTCGCCGGCCAGGGCATGCATCCTCAGGATCCTGCGGCCGCCATTAAGGCGCTCGAGGGATGCGAGTTTGGCTACGTGTACCTGGAGCCGACCGACAAACTGGGCGCCGACGTTCCCAACCCCAAGAGCCACATCTGCTACGGTTTTGCCACGCATGTGGTCATTCTGGATGATGACGGTCGCGTGAGCGAGATCTATGCTGCGCACGATTCCGGCAAGGTGGTCAACCCCATCTCCATCCAGGGTCAGATCGAAGGCGGTGTGCTCATGGGTATGGGCTATGCGCTTACCGAGGACTGGCCGCTCAAGGACTGCGTGCCCCAGGCAAGGTACGGTACGCTCGGACTGTTCCGTGCGCCCGAGATTCCGGATATCCACGCCATTTACGTGGAGAAGGACGAGCTGCTGCCCGTGGCATATGGCGGCAAGGGCATCGGTGAGATCGCAACGATCCCCACGGCGCCCGCCGTGCAGAACGCCTATCGCGCATTTGACGGCAAGCTGCGTCCGGATCTGCCCATGGTGGATACGCCGTACAGCCGCGCCCGTCGCCGCGGGTAGGGTAGAGCGTGGACGGCTATTGTTGACGGGCCGTTCGCGCTTAACATCAACTACATACGCTGCGCCTTTGGCCCCAGCTCCATCGCGAGCCGGGGCCTTTTGTTTGGAGCGCCTCCGCATACGGAAACTGCGTCCCAGAATTGGCGTTCAGAATGGGATGCGCTTTCCGGTAGAGCATCTGGCGGAAACTGTGTTCCGGATTCGACGCTCAGAATGGGATTCGTTTTCCGGATCGGTCCTCAACCGGAAGCTGTGTCCCGGAATCATGCCTCAGAATGGGATGCGTTTTCCGCTGGCCGGTCGTTTGGAAAGTGCATCCCAGTTTGAGCGTTTATTCCGGGATGCGGTTTCCGCTGAAGGACTCAACCGGAAAGCACGACCCGTTCCGAGGCCTGATTCCGGGACACGCTTTCCGCTAGGCCCGCCATCCGGAAAGTGCATCCCGTTTTGAGCGTCCAGCCTGGGACGCGCTTTCCGTTGGCGTGGCCGTTGGGAAAACGCGGCCCAGATAGGGGGATGCGATTCGGCGATGCGTGGCCTAGCAGCTCCTACAGCTCAATATCGTTGAGCCATGTCGGTAGCGCGGTCTGCCGGATGCCTGCCGTCTGCAGCTTTTTGGCGAGCACTCCTGCCGAGCGGGCCTCGT
>URMR01000036.1 GCA_900548935.1 uncultured Collinsella sp. | reverse complement strand
CCCTTCGGGTCCGGCCACCACAAAGGGGCCAGGCACCTTTGTGGTGGTTTTTGCTTTGACGGACCGCGCCTGCGCCTTGGTATACCATGTACGCCGTTCACGAATACGCCCCACACCGCCGCACAACCCAGAAAGGCCCCCATGGACACCACCTTCAGCCACATCAAAGCCGTGTTCTGCGATATCGACGGCACGCTGCTCACGAGCCAGCACACGGTGTCCCCGCGCACCGTGGCGGCGATTCGCGCCCTGCGCGAGCGCGGCGTGCTCTTTGGCCTGTGCACCGGGCGCGACGCCCACGCGACCGAGGCCATGTACGAGCTCTGGGGTATCGAGGGTCTGGTGGACGTGCTCGTGGGCTGCGGTGGCGCCGAGGTCATCGACCGCGCGCACGACATCAACGAGCTGAGCTATCCGCTGCCGGGCGAGACCATCGCGCGCATCTGCAAGCACATGGCGGACCTTCCAGCAACACCCGTCTGCCCCCGAGACGGCGTGTTCTACGTGCCCGAGAGCAACGCGTGCGTCGAGCACCTGTCGCGCGTCGACGGCGTGCCCTACCAGGTGGTCGATTTTGCCGAGTTTTTGCGCGAGCCGCAGCCCAAGGTGATGTTTACCATGGCGCCCGAGGTAATGCCGCAGGTGATCGAGCGGGCGTCGACGTTTGCCGATGACACTGTTAAGGCAGCGGCTCTGCAAACCACGCAGCGGCTCTACGAGTTCATGGATCCGCGCGTGTCCAAGACGCGCGGCCTTGTGCGCGTGGCGGAGCTCAACGGCATGGAGCTCGAGAACATCTGTGTGTTTGGCGATGCCGATAACGACACCTGCATGGTGGCCGACGCTGGCGTGGGCGTGGCTATGGCAAACGGCAGCGACGCCACCCGTGCCGCCGCCGACTTTGTAACCGCCAGCAACGACAAAGACGGCATCGCGATCTTTATCGAGGAACATCTGCTGTAGCGCTGGGGGAGAACCGCCATAATGGGGACAGGCACCTTTGCGGTGGCCTCAGGCGATTTGGGCGAGTTGATGCCTACAATCTGCGCGCAAATACAAATATGGTTGTCTGAACATTACGCTTCTAACCGCCGATGGGTTAAAGATATTCTCATCAGTTTGGTAGGATATTCCTTCCGGTTGATGACCTACTGCTCACGGTCGATTTTCGACCGTGAGCGGGATGTTTGCTATTGAGCAAAAATTTGTGCAAATAAATCTAATGCCATTAAAAAATGATGGGCAACTAAATTACCAGTAGAAACAAAAAATAGATAGCGAATAAACGAAGGTAAATCTGAGCAAATGTCAAGAGAATTGAGAATCCGCTACAAAAATGTCGGTATTGTTGCTCAGATGTCTAAACAATCGTTACAATATGTACACTAAACGTGCGCAATTTCAGATTGCGCAGATACGTTTGATAGTGAAAGAGCAAGATCGCGGTCTCTTGGGGAGGAGACATCGATGAAAGCAAATTCAGACAAATCTAAGCAGAGCAATAAAGCGATGCATCGTGTGCTAGCAGGCGTTTTGTGCGGAGCCTCCGTTTTGAGCTTGGTGCTGTCGCTCGTCATGCCTCCAATCTCGCAGGCCATTGCCAACGACGCCCAGACGGGTGCAGCCGAGGAAGCCGTTGCGGACGAGGGTTCTTTGGGCGATGGTGCCGGTGCAGACAACAACGCGGACAAGGACGCCAAGGAGCAGAATAGTGACGACGCCGAGCATGGCGAGGGCGAAGGCCTCGACGCGGCGGACCCGTCTGCCGATGGTGCGGAAGCCAAGGGCGCCGCGCAGCCTTCTGGTGATGAAGCGGATGATGGAGATGGCATCGCTCCCGTTGCGGAGGACGAAACTAAATACGATATTCATAGTGGGGAAGAGTTGGCTTCAAAGCTTCAGGACGAGAGCCTTCGCAATGAAAATGGTGCCACCACTTTTAAGCTTGTTGCCGATATTGAGTACAACGATGAGGTAGGGCTCGTACAAAACAACGAGCACCCCGTCGTCAATATCATCTTGGATTTAAATGGTCACAAGCTTAAGCACTCGAGTAATAGCAAATCATTATTCGATGTTGCCAACGGCGCGACACTTACAATTAAGGATTCTGTGCAGACGGAGGAAAAGGTCAGTAACGGCCAGCAGCTAAATGATCAGGGACAGAAATTAACTCCCGCTAATTATGGCGAGGAAGCCATACTGTCTTACGACAACGATGGCATTCCGACTTACCTTTCCTACTATGTGACCGAATCGTCCCCAGAAGGAACGGGCACAACCGAGTCGCTTGTAGAACATGGTGTTGATATTAAAGGTAAAGGCGCCATTGTGGCTTGCGACGGTTCAAGAGGACTGAAGCTCATCAACATCAATGACGGCGGTCATTTCAGTCTTGAGAGCGGCGTGCTCACACAACAGGAAGGCTGTGAGGTCCGAAACCTGGTGTACGCGGGGAGCGGTTCGACCGTCAATATGAAGGGCGGTTACGTTTGCGGAGGTTATTGTCCGGACGGTGCTGCCGGCGCAGGAATATCTGTCGAAAATTCGACCCTTAGCATTTCTAACGGCGTAATTGCCGGCAACCGCGCTCCTAGTGGCGGCGGTGTATATGCCAATGGGTCTGCAGTCACGGTGACCGGCGGCGTAATCTCCGGTAATAGCACGCTTGATGGCATGAACGGATTTGGTGGCGGCATCATGGCCGAAGGCGGCAGCGTTGCTGTTTCTGGCGGTTACATTACGAACAATTGCTATGCCAACTTCTGCGGCACGGATGGTAACGGTGACCATGGCGGCGCTGGGCTTGCTGCCAAGAACGGCACCCATGTCACCATTTCTGGCGGCCAGATTACTGGCAATTATTCTGAAGAAGCTGGTGGCGGCGTTTACGTTACCAATATTTTTCAACAAGATAGGGCATGGCTCGACATTAAAGGAGGAAATATTGCCTCTAACGTGAGCTACCGATCTGAAGGTGCCGGCATCCGAGTGGGCCAGATGGTTGACGCGATGATTAACGGCACTGAAAAGAGTAAAGTCTACATCACAAACAATCACTGCATGTCTCGCTTTGACTGGGGCGGTGGCGGTATCTTCGTCCAGGGAAACTCGAATGCAGGTCAGGAGAAGACTGCTGGCAGGCTCTTTGTGTACAACTCGTACATTAGCGCCAATGAAGCTGGCGGCTACGGCGGTGGCGTTGCAGTCTGCCCCACGGGCAAGACGTTGGTAACGAACACTGAGGGCACGGCAATCTTTGGCAATTCGTCTGCCGGCAAACAGTTTGATGGCGATGAACATTTTAAAGAAGGCCGTGCTTACAACAAAGAGACCAATACCGGCAATGAAGCTGAACCCCATCTTTCAGGTGGTGGTAGTGGTAAGAATCAAGATAGAGATGCATACAATTCGGAGGTGTTTCGCGACAGCGGTCATGCCGATTTCTTCCTTGCGGCAGCGGCTGGCCATAAGGAACCGCTTGCGGCGGTAATCGGCAAGATGCTCGGCGAAGTAGACGCCAAGTATTCTGGAAGCAAAGAACGCAGTGATACCCAAGAACTCAGTGAGGCTATCACTATCCCTGCCAATGGCGGCGTGAAGATTTATCGGAGCGTCGGTCTGACTTCGGGTGTCAAAGTTGGAAGTGATGAAGCGAAAAATGCGAAGAAAGCTGCCAGAACTTTCATCACGGGCAACTATTCCTGGGACCATGGCGGCGGCATCATGTCGAATGGCGACTTGTACCTAGGCGTGCCTGCGGATACGTACGTCTACCCGAGCCTTAAGCTGAAGGCGACCAAGAAGTTGGACGGCCGCGAGCTTAAGGGTGGGGATTTCACCTTTACGGTCTACCGCAAGGATTCGGCTGATCCTATCGCTCGCGGGGTATTCAATTCTGACGCTTGCACCGAGGTTGGAACTGCGAGTAATGATAAAAGTGGCAACATCACGTTTAACCTTGGTGAACAGTTCGCAGCGAGCGGTACGGCTGGCACGATTACATATTACCTAGTCGAAAATGCCGGAGAGGTTTCCGGTATCACATACGACACTGCCGTGTACGAGATTGAGGTGACTGTCAAGGACAACCCGACTGAGCTCATGACTGTTCCGAAAAAGGAAAGCCCGAACGAACAGATACCTCTCAACATCCATAACTACACGATTGAAAAAGTCAATGTGACCAAGCATGAACTCGACAAGTCATCTGGGGTGTGGAGTGTCACAAAATCATGGAACAACTTGCAGAAGAGCGATGACTATTATCCAATTGCCTGCAAAGATAGCTCAACGACTTTCACCAACGAGTACACTCCGTACACCTCCAGCGGCTCTTGGACTCCTAAGGCGACTAAGGTCGTTAAGGGTGGCGAGATGAAGGAGTTTACGCTCGAGTTTGCGGATAACCCGGACTTCGCGGACGCTAAGACGGTTAAGACTCGGGTCGATGGCGACAAGTCCCAGACGCTTTCGTTCTTAAATGCGTCTGGCGAGGGGATTAAGTACTCGCTCTCTGATATCACGAAGAATCCCTTCACTGCCGGTGATCCTACGGGCCGTGGCGCTTCCAAGACCTTCACGTACTACGTGTGCGAGAAGAATGAGAGTTCAATTTTCTCGCATTATAAGTTCGATCAGTCGGTCTATAAGCTTGACGTCACGATGACGGATCAGAAAGATGGCACAATCACTGCCACGAAGGTGACCTACACCCAGATCAAGGATGCTGACGGTAATGCCATCGACGAAGGCAAGCAGACTACCGTGGATTACAACGATGGATCCGATACTACCAAGCCCAAGTCCATCCCCACCTTCACCAACACCTACTCAACCTCTTTGCCCCTTTCTGGTATGTCGGGCGTCACTCTGACGTACCTTGCCGGCGCGGCGGTGCTTTGCGCTGCTGCGGCCTGGATGCACATTCGTCGCAAGGCGAATGCGAAGGGAGGTAGGCGTCGTGAATAAGAAAGTTTGCTCCTTCCCGATCTTGTTTGCGCTGCTTGCCCTCTTGATCGGCACCTGCGCGGTTGTGTTCCCCGCTTCCGCGCAGGCCACGCCGACCTCGACCGGTTCCATCACGGTGAGCGGCACCGTGGCGAGCAGCTACGACGGCTACCAGATCTTTAGCGCCAACGTCGTCGACGGCGACAGCGACGCCAAGATCGCCACCGACCTCGCCTGGGCAAGCGACGCCGTGCGCGACGCCGCGCTGCCTGTGCTGCACGGCGCAGGCATGCCCAATTCCCAGACCACCGCGCAGGAAGCTGCCGAGTGGCTCAACACCGATTCCCACCTTACGAGCGCGCTGAGCGCACAGCTCGCTCGTTCCCTCCAGAGCTCTGGCGCCGTGTTCGTGGCCCTTAACGCGGGCACGACGGCCGAGCTGCCCTGCGGCTACTGGCTCATCGTCGCCGACGACGACGCCATCGCCCAGGGCGAGGCCGGCACCGCGCCGATCATGGCCCTGGTGGGCGGCAGCGCCGTCACCGTCAAGCCCAAGGCGGCGACCCCCAAGGTGTCCAAGCATGTGTTGGAGGACAGCACCGCCGCCTGGCAGAAGGCCGCCGACGCCACGGTCGCCGACGACCTGTACTGGCGCCTCTCTGCCACGGTCCCGGCGGGTCTTACCGCCTACGACACCTATACGGTGCAGTTCGTCGATACCATGAGCGCGGGGCTCGATCCCTCCAAGGTCGCCGCGAGCATGCGCGTGTACGTGGCGGCGGGTGCGGACGGCGTCTTCGACGCGGTCCAGGCCGACAAGGACGGCCGCGCCGGCACCGAGCCCGCGAAGGGCTGGACCGACATCACGGCCCAGTGCGCTACCAAGGTGGCGGCGGACGGAACCTTCACCGTGCGCACCGGTGACCTGATCGCCGCGCTCGGCGGGGCCGACGCCTTTACCGCGGGCACCCGCGTGGTCGTCGTGTACAATGCGCCGCTCAACAGCGCGTGCAGCCACGGCATCGCGAAGGGCAACCCCAACGAGGTCTACCTGCGCTACCCGCGCTCTCCCTTTGCCGACCAGTCCGGTGACGCCGGCTTCACCCGCACGCCGAGCGACGATGCGTGCGTCTACACCTGGGATCTCGCGCTCACCAAGCGCGGCAGCGACGGCGACAAGCCGCTTGCTGGGGCGGTCCTGAGCATCGCCGACGACCGCGGTCGCACGCTAGCGGCCGACGGCGCGTGGGATGCAGAGGGCAAGGCTACCGTCACCACGGGCGAGGACGGTCGCGTGACCGTCTCGGGCGTGGACTCGGGCAAGCTGGAGGTCCGCGAGCTCAAGGCGCCCAAGGGCTACACCGCCTTTGAGGGCACGCGCTCCGTTACGGTCAAGGCCGAGGGCCTGGACGTCGACCAGGTGGCCGCCGCCAAGCCCAAGCTCACCATCACGGCCGAGTCGCCCCTGCGCGCCGACAGCGCGGACGGGTCGACGGGCAGCCTGGAGGCGTCGATCATCAACACGCCCACCGACACACCCCCTAGCATTACCACCGGAGGCTTTATGCCCTTGACTGGCGATATGGCAATGTACGCCGTGGCCGCCGCAGCGGTCGCCGGAGCTGCACTGATCGTGGTCGCGCTCCTGATCAAGCGGGGAGGTGGCAGCCATAAAGAGTAGCTGGCAGCCCCACAGAGAGCGGGGCGAGACGTAGCGAAGCAGATGCTAAGACACGGACAGACAGATTTAGATCAAATGGAATTCAAGCAGGAAGCAGAGGAAAAGAAGATGAGCATGAGCAAGAACATCGCACGCCTGGCAGTAACCGCCGGCCTCACGGCGGCGTTGAGCTTCGGTGGCGTGATGGCCCCGGTCACGATGGCATTTGCGGCTGAGGGTGGTCAGGGTAGCATCACGATTAACAAAGTCGTCGACAAAAATGCTGGCAATAAGTTCAAGGCATATCAGATCTTCAAGGCAAAAGTCGTTGACAAGGAAGGCGAAGGCAAGGTTGCTTCCGATGTTAAATGGGCAAATAATGCTATCGCTTCCAAGGTGATTACCGCCATTAAGGGGTCTACTCAGTATAAAGCACTTGTGAAGAAAGACGCCGCCAAGGGGCTCAAGGAGGGTGCCTCTGCTTCGGATGTGGCCGAGTGGCTTTCTCAAAATGTGAATGGCGTTGCCAGCACGGCATCCAGCGGCGAAGGTACGCGTGTTGCCCCCGGCGATGTGCTTTATGAAATTGCGGCTGCGGTTTCAGGTATGAAGCAAGGTGTTGAGGCGGAGACCGCTGCGGGAGACCTTGAGGCGGACAAATCGTGGACGCGCCCGGACCCTAATGAAGATGGCCTTTACGGCGATGGCTATTATCTCTTCGTGTCTGATGGCCTTACGAATCAGGCCAAGCCGAACACTGGCACCTCCCCGATTTTCGCTATCGTGGGTGGTAATCCCGTGACGGTCACCGAGAAGACCAGTATTCCCACTGTCGACAAGGAGATTCTCGATGATACTGCTGATACGGATGCTGCCAATGCTGAAGAGGGCAACTGGAAGAATAGCGGTGATGCTTGGATCGGACAGGAAATCGACTACAGGCTGACCGGTCACGTTGCGGACAATATTGCCTCGTACGATACCTATTACTATGAATTCCAAGATACGCTGAGTAAGGGTCTTAAGGTTTTAAAGAACTCCGATGGCTCGCTGAACGGCTTGCATGTCTATATCGTTGATAACGGCAGCAAGAAAGAGGTTACATCAGACGCTGACAAGGGTTATAAGGCGACTGTGACCCCCGATGAGGCTGCTGGAACTGAGCTCCTTAATGTTTCTTTTAAAAACCTTAAGACGGTTCAGGCTACTAATGGAGACCCGATTGAAGTTGGCGCCGCTTCCAAAGTGGTCGTGACCTACAAGGCCCAGCTCACCAGCGATGTTGAATATAGCGCCGATGGCGCCACCAACGAGGTCAAGCTTGTCTATTCCAACAATCCCATGACTAATGATAAGGGCACTTCTGAGTCGGACAAAGTTGCAGACTACGTCTTTGGCCTCGATGTCACCAAGGCCGACCCGGATAACGCGAGCGCGAACCTCGTTGCTGGCTTTAAGGTCAAAATGACCAAAGAGGGGACCACAAAAACAGTTAGTAAATGGCTGAAACAAGATGGCAGCTTCACCGGTGACGAGAGCCAAGCTTATACATTTGAAACCACGGGGGAGGGTAACAAGGTCTTTATCCCCGGTCTTGTTGCAGGCGAGTATCAGATTATCGAGAGCGAGGCGCCTACGGGGTACAACACCATCGACCCATTTACCATTACGGTGACGCCTACGTACGACTCGACCGGCACGCTGAAGAAGCTCGATGTGACGTCTAGTTCCGATATGGCCGTTGCTAAGACTGAAAAGAACCTGACTACGACCAAGATTCCCGTCACTATTCAGAATAAGAAGGGCTCCGGCCTCCCGCTGACCGGCCTCAACGGCGTGACTTTCACTTGGATCGCTGGTGGCGCGGTGCTGTGCATCGGCGTGGCGCACCTCATCCGCAGCCGTAAGCAGGCTGAGGAGTCCGAGCAGGAGTAACGCTCGCTCACTCATCCCTTTGGCAGGTGGGATGTGATGGCCATGAGACTTGCGCACACTTTTCTCGTCTATCCACGTTCTTGCTTTGCCATTCACTTTTCGGGGCAGACTTCGCACTGGAGTTTGCCCCGTTTTTTTTGGATAACGCAGCCAGGGCGCCGTTACTTGCCGGATCGAGCGTATGGTTAGCGAACAGATGTTTGTAAGTATTGCGTTTACCAGCTGTAAGTGCGAGTGCTCGCAGTAAAATATCCTTGCGACGCATTCCGTGCGCGGGCGGCCGACGACTCGATCGGAGGTCCCCAAATGCTGAAATTCCTTAACGCGCTCGCCGCCCTCGCGGCGGTGGGCACGTTCGTCATCGCGTTTCTTGACTCGTATGAGGTTCGGTTTAAGGTCCGTAGGCGCACGCGCGGTGCGGACGGTAGAAGGCATTTGCGCCGCAACAAGCGCAAATAAAAATGCCCGGGGGTCGGATCCCGGGCATTTAACAAAAACTGAAAACTAGGCCGCCCGCGCTCTCGTACACTTACGCGGGGTGCGTCGTTTTCTATGGACATTGTATCCCGAATCGCCCTGCCGATTCGGGACATTTTGAAAACGCAAATGCGGGCTTATCCTTGACTGGACGGAGCGGTCTAGCTGCGTTGTTCGGCGTGGAAGCTTGCAAATCGGCTATTATTTGTTTAGACAACTTGAGTTGTAGAGGAGTGACCGGCGATGGTGCAGGGCGCCAAACATATGAAGAGCAATAACGCCGCGGACAACGGCGGCTCAAGCCCTCAGCCCAAACCTCAACCAAAGCCCAAGCGTCGCCGTAAGCGACTGCCGCGCTGGGCTGATCGGCTCATCACCATCGTCATCATCCTTATTGGTGTGGGCCTTATGACCTGGCCGTGGATCTTGGACCGGCTCGAAGCCTCGGGCGTGTTCAACCAGATCAGCACCGTGTCCAGCACCGTGGACGCGCTCTCGGAAGAGGAGCGCGAGCGCATTCTGCTACAGGCGCGCTCCTATAACGAGCAACTTGCCGGCGAGGCCACCGAGCTTCCCGCCGACCAGATCGAGCCCTACGCCCAGCAGCTCATCTTTGACCGCGACCCCATGATGAGCTGGGTCGAGATCCCCTCTATCGACGTGAGCATGCCCATTTACCACGGTACGAGCGAGGAAGTCCTCATGGCGGGCGTCGGCCACCTAGAGGGCACGAGCCTGCCGGTGGGCGGCACCTCGACGCATTGCGTGCTCACCGCGCACTCGGGCATGCGCAACCTGAGCATGTTCGATGACATCCACTCGCTGGAGCCCGGCGATCTGGTGCTGCTGCACACCATGAACAAGACGCTCGCCTATAAGATGGTGGACTCCGAGGTGGTGCTACCCGAGGAGATGGAGTCGCTGACCATCGAGCCGGGCGTCGACAAGGTGACGCTCGTCACCTGCACCCCCTACGGCGTGAACGACCATCGCCTGCTGGTGCATTGCGTGCGCACCAAGTACAACAAGAAGGACGTCGACAAGCAAAAGTCGCTGGCCGGTCGTCACTGGGGCAAGCGCGAGTTTGCCATGCTCATCGTGGTCGTAGCCATTGTGCTGTTGCTGCTGGACATCGTGATCCACGCGGTCCGCAAGCGCCGCAAGGCCAAGGCCTCGGCATAGGGTATCGTCCGGAACCACCACAAAGGGGACAGGTACCTTTGTGGTGATCGGGGCTTTCAAACCATCACAACATTCGATGAAAATTGCGATTTTGACGAAAAGCGTCGAATGTTGTGATGGTTTTCGTTATGGACGGTGCGGTTTCGCTACAGAACCGCCAGCCCGCCGCCTGCCATCCCGCCGCCCTCGTTACGTTTTCGCTGCATTTGGGTAAAGCGCCTGCTCCAAGCCGGCGTTGCCCTGTATACTAGAGCGGTTTAACTGTTATGCGGAAGGGAGCGCCTATGGCACTCAGCGAGAAAGACGTGCGCGGCATCGCCGAGTACGCAAAGATCGCACTGACCGATGACGAGCTCACCCAGATGACGTCCTACATGAACGACGCCGTCCAGATGCTCGAGCCCGTCCTGCAATATGACTTGCCCGACGTGGAGCCCACGTTCCATCCTATCGGAAGCCTGTCCAACGTGATGGGCGATGACCTGCGCGAGCCCGAGCGCGACCTGCCGCTCGACGTCGCGCTCGAAAACGCCGGCAGCGCGCGCGACCGCTACTTCCGCGTGCCGTCCATTTTGGGAGAGGGGGAGAGCGAGTAATGGCGCTAAGCTTCGATTCCCTTACCGCCGCCCAGATTGCCGCGGGCGTTGCCGCCGGTGACTTTACCGCTACCGAGGTGGCCCAGGCCTCCCTTGCCGCTATCGAGGCGCGCGAGGGCGGGGCCCAGGCATTCCTGCAGGTGGCGCCCGAGCTCGCGCTCGAGGCCGCTGCGCGCGTGGATGCCAACCGCGCCGCAGGCAAGCCGCTGCCCCCGCTCGCGGGCGTGCCGCTGGCCATCAAGGACAACATGAACCTCGTGGGCACGCGCACCACCTGTGCTTCCCGCATGCTCGAGAACTACCAGAGCGTCTACACCGCCACCTGCGTCCAGCGCATGCTCGATGCCGGCTGCCTGCCTATGGGCAAGGCCAACATGGACGAGTTTGCCTTTGGTAGCTCCACCGAGAGCTCGGCGTTCCACCGCACCAACAACCCCTGGGATACCGAGCGCGTGCCCGGCGGCTCTTCGGGCGGTTCCGCTGCCGCCGTCGCCGCGGGCGAGGTCGCGCTCTCGCTGGGCTCGGATACCGGCGGCTCCATTCGCCAGCCGGCGTCGCTGTGCGGCGTGGTGGGCTTTAAGCCCACGTATGGCGCCGTGAGCCGTTACGGTGTGGTTGCCTTTGGCTCGTCGCTCGACCAGGTGGGCCCCTTTGGCCGCACGGTCGAGGATGTCGCGCTGGCCATGAACGCGCTTACCGGCGCGGGCCACGATCCATACGACTGCACCAGCCAGGATTGCGCCGTCGGCTTTACCGAGCATCTCAACGACAGCATCGAGGGCAAGCGCGTGGGCATCATCCCTGCGTTTATGGAGGCCGAGGGCCTGACGCCCGAGGTCAAGGCCGCTGTTCAGCGCGCCGCTCAGGAGCTGCAGAACCAGGGCGCCGAGCTGGTCGAGGTCGACCTGCCGCACCTGGACGCCGCCATCGCCGCCTACTACGTCATCGGCCCGGCCGAGGCGTTCTCCAACCTGGCCCGCTTCGATGGCATTCGCTATGGCTATCAGGAGGAGGGCTGCGCCAACCTGTCCGACCAGAGCTCGCTTTCGCGTGCCCACGGCTTTGGTGCCGAGGCCAAGCGTCGTCAGATGCTCGGCGCCTACCTGCTGAGCTCGGGTATGTACGACAAGTACTACTACGCTGCGCAAAAGGCCCGCACGCTCATCACACAGGACTACGATGCCGCGTATGCCAAGGTGGACACCATCCTCATGCCCGCCTCGCCGCGCACGGCCTTTAAGTTTGGCGAGATTAGCGACCCCACGCAGATGTACCTCTCCGACCTGTACACCATCTCGCTCAACATTTGCGGCAACGGTGGTATCTCGGTGCCGCTGGGCCTGGGCGAGGATACTCAGTTGCCCGTTTCTGCCCAGCTGGTGGGTCCGGCCTTTAAGGACCGTCAGCTGCTAACGTTTGCCCGCGCCCTGGAGCGCGGCTTTGCCGATGCCGCCACGGGTGCGCCCGCGTTTTCCGTCGCGCCCGATTTTGCCGGGAAGGGAGGCGAGCTGTAATGAAGGAGCTTTCCGAGGTCCTGCAGGATTGGGAGGCCGTGATCGGCCTGGAGATCCATACCGAGCTCACCGCACTCGATACCAAGATGTTCTGCAATTGCAAGCTCAGCCACGATGACGAGCCCAACGCCAACGTGTGCCCGGTGTGCCTGGGCCTGCCCGGCGCCCTGCCGGTGCCCAACAAGCGCGCCATCGAGAGCATCGTCAAGGCCGGTCTCGCCACCAACTGCGAGATCCAGCGCCACTCGATGTTCTACCGCAAGCACTACTTCTATCCCGACATGGCCAAGAACTTCCAGACCACGCAGGGCCCGGTCGCCTTTGCCATGTACGGCCACCTGGATCTGGACGTGACTGGTCGCGGTGCCGCTGAGCGCCCCGACTGCGCGTTTGGCGAGGCCGAGGCTCAGAGCCTGGCGAGCGCCTCGGCCAACGCCGAGGGCCTGTCCACGTCCATGACGTCGACCATGCGCGAGGGTAACCAGCGCGCCGGTCACCTGGCCAGCTACGATGCGTCCAACCTGCAGATGCCCGAGCGTCGCGAGGACGGTTCCTACACGGTGCCCATTCGCATCCTGCGCATCCACATGGAGGAGGACGCCGCCAAGATGGTGCACGTGGGCGGTGCCGAGGGCCGTATTACCGCTGCGGCCGAGTCGCTCGTCGACTACAACCGCTGCGGCACGCCGCTGATTGAGCTCGTCACCGAGCCCGACCTGCGCACGCCTGAGGAGGCTCGCCTGTTTATGGAGAAGCTCCGTCGCATTTTTGTGACGCTGGGCATTTCGGACTGCTCCATGGAGAAGGGCTCCATGCGCTGCGACGGCAACGTGTCGCTGCGCCGCCGCGGCGAGACCAAGCTGGGCACCAAGACCGAGCTTAAAAACCTCAACTCGTTTAAGAGCCTGCATGACGGCCTTGCCTACGAGATTTGCCGTCAGGCCGAGGTTCTTGAAGAGGGCGGCATCATCTATCAGGAGACGCGTCATTG
>URMR01000035.1 GCA_900548935.1 uncultured Collinsella sp. | reverse complement strand
CGCAAAGCCCGCGGACCATAAGGACGAAATCGTGGTGCCACTGGCACGCGACAACGAGCCGGGAACCAACAGCAACAAGTACCGTCAGGACTTTGAGGACCGTTATCCCGGCGCCAAGCCCGTCGAAGTGAAGTAATCCCAACAACTGATCAAAACTTGCGGTGAAATAGGGATTAGTTAGGCCTTTTGCCAGCAAAAACAGTCCCTATTTCACCGCAACTTAGAAGTGGGGCCGGGTGCGCATTTGCATTAGCGCACCCGGCCCCGCCGTGTCTATATGTGCTCGGTTACTTGTCGGCGGCCGCCTTCTTGGTGGTCGTCTTTTTCGCGGCAGTCTTCTTGGTAGTCGACTTCTTGGCGGTCGAAGTCTTCTTGGCTGCCGTGGTCTTCTTCGCCGTGCTCGCCTTGGTCGTGGTCTTGCGGCCGCGGGCGGGCTTCTTCTCCTTGGTCGGGCAGTCCATGTTGACGCAGATACGCCACGGACCGCGCGCCGTGTTGACCACCACGATGGGAGCGCCACACTCGGGACAGGTTTCGCCCGTCGCCTCGAGCTTGCCGCGCGCCGGCAGCGGATAGCTCACGCCGCAATCGTCATAGTTGGTGCAGCGGATAAAGCGCTTGCCGCTCTTTTCGCTCTTGTGCGCGATCAGATCGCCATGGCGTCCTGCCTCGGCGCACACCTTGCACTCGCCCACCTTAAGGTCGGGCTCGTAGTTGGTGGGGCACGTGGGGTTCACGCAAATCTCGAAGGCCTTCTGGCGGAACGGCTGGCACTTAATGCGCGGCGCACCGCACTCGGGGCACACGGCGGCCTCGCCCTCGAGCGGGCTCACCTTGACGCCGCTCGGCACCGGATAGGTCACGTCGCAGTCGGGCCAGCCCATGCAGCCGATAAAGCTGCCGCGGGTCTTGGCGCTCGTCTTCATAACCAGGTCCTTGCCGCACTTGGGGCAGGCACCCACGCGCGCATCGGCCGTGACGGCGTCGCTGATGGCGTCGCCCAGCTCCTGCGTGTGCTTGAGCAGCTCGTCGAGCACGCCGGCCAGCAGCGCGCGCGAGTGCGTCACGACATGCTCTTCGGTATCCTCACCGCGCTCCACACGGGTCATATCGCCATCGAGCTCGCTGGTCATATCGGGGCTCGTGATGCGCGGGGCAAACTGCGTCAGCGCGTCGATGATGGCGATGCCCAGCTGGCTCGGCTCAACGGGATCATTTTTGAGATAGTGCACGGCATACAGGCGCTCGATGATGCTCGCACGCGTGGACTTGGTGCCCAGGCCGCGCTTCTCCATCTCCTGTACGAGCTTGCCCTGGCTGTAGCGCGCGGGCGGCTCGGTCTGTTTGGCCTCGAGCTTAATGTCGAACACGTCGACCGTATCACCCTGCTCCAGCGGCGGCATCTGCTCGTCGCGCTTGAGTCCGTACGGGTATGCCTCGCGGAAGCCAGGGGTCACGAGCACGTCGCCCGAGGCCACGAACGGCTCGCCGTTCACATCGAGCTCGAGCTTAGTGTTCTCGATGGTCGCGGGCCCCATGAGCGTTGCCAGGAAGCGACGGGTGATGAGGTCGTAGAGCTTACGCTGGCCGCCGTCGAGCGTGGACGGATCGCCCTCGCCCGTGGGGTAGATAGGCGGGTGGTCGGTGGTCTCGACCTTGCCACGCGTGGGCTTCATGGGACCGGCGAGCACCTTTTTGCACACGGGCGCCAGCGACGGGTTGATCTTTGCCAGGTCGCTCACCACGGCGCCCAGATCGAGCGTCGCGGGGTACACGGTATTGTCGACACGCGGGTAGCTGATGAGGCCTGCCATGTAGAGGGACTCGGCGATGCGCATCGTACGCGCAGGCGAGATGCCCTCGGCCGCGGCGGCAGCCTGCAGCGAGGTCGTCGCAAACGGCGTGGGCGGCTGCTGCTTACGCGAGCGCTTGGTCACCGCGGCAACGGTCGCCGTCGCGACACCGTCGACATGGCCGTACGCCGTCTCGGCAGCATCCTTGTCGGTAAAACGCGCCGTCTTGTGTGCAATCTTAAAGCGGTCGTCCTCGGCGGCGCCCTGCGCGGCACCCATGCCGCGAATCTGCCAATAGTCCTCGGGCACAAACGCCATGCGCTCGCGCTCGCGCTCGACCACCAGGGCGAGCGTCGGCGTCTGCACGCGACCGGCAGAGCGCACGTTACCAAAGCCGCCGAACTTGGCGAGCGTCAGATAGCGCGTGAGCACCGCGCCCCAAATGAGGTCGATGTGCTGGCGGCTCTCGCCGGCGTCGGCCAGGTTCTGGTCGAGCGAGACGAGATTATCGAAGGCGTGCGTGATCTCGGCCTTGGTAAACGAAGAGTATTGGGCGCGGGCAACCGGCAAGTCGGGCGCAACCTCACGCACCTTGTTGAGGGCGTCCGAACCGATCAGCTCGCCCTCGCGGTCAAAGTCCGTGGCGATGATGACGCTGTCGGACTTTTTAGCGAGGTTCTTGAGCGAACGAATGAGCTCCTTCTCGGCCGGCAGCTTAATGACGGGCGCCCAGGTGAGATACGGCAGGCTCTCGAGCTTCCAACCCTTGATGGAGATGCCATCGGCAAGGAACGGCTTACGCTTGGTGTCATAGGGCGGACGCGCCAGGCCATCGGGCATGTCGGCCGGCAGCATCTCACCGTCCTCGGTGACCGAATACCAACCCAGCTTTTTATCGAACAGCACGCTGTCGCAAAAATCGGGTGCAAGGATGTGACCGGCAAGACCGATCGTCACGCACTCCTCGCCCTTCCACTCAAAACGGTAGATGGCGGTGTTGTACACCTTGTCCTTTTTAGGCTTACCCGTGGACAGCCGCTCGGCGATTTGACGCGCGGCGTCGTTTTTCTCGGCGATGATGAGCTTCAAAAGAGGCTCCTATCTCGTATCTCTGCGGCTACGCCCGCCCGTATGGCGGCCGACTTACGCCCTTGCTTGCTCAATCTGCCCGATGAGCCAATCGCACCAGGCATCCATGCCCTCGCCCTTGCGCGCGCTCACGGCAAACCGCGGCGCCTGCGGATTGAGGTCATCGAGTGTCTTAGTATACCTATCCATGTCAAAATCGAAAGCCGGGGCCACGTCGACCTTATTGAGCAGCTGCGCGCCGGCGTGCTGGAAGATGCCCGGGTACTTGACGGGCTTGTCGTCGCCCTCGGGCACCGAGAGAATCATGATGGACAGGTTCTCGCCCAGGTCAAAGTCGACCGGGCAGACCAGATTGCCCACGTTTTCGATAAAGATGACGTCAATGTTTTCCAGACCCACAGCCTGGTCGAACGCGTCAACGGCCTCCATGATCATGTTGCCCTCGAGGTGGCACAGGCCGCCCGTGTTGATCTGGATGGCGGGCATGCCGGCTTCCTTCATGGTAATGGCGTCGACGTCCGAGGCGATATCGCCCTCGATGACGGCGCAGTGCAGGCCGGCCTTGTCGCGCAGGCGTTCGTTGGTGCCCAGAATCGTGGTGGTCTTGCCCGAGCCGGGGCTCGACAGCACATTGATCACATAGGTGTTTGTCTCTTTAAATCGCTGACGCAGCTGATCTGCCAGGCGCTCATTGCGCGACAGGATCGGCGACGCGATATCAATCGTTTTCTCAGCCATACTCGGCACTCCTTACTTTGGCCCCTTTATACCCCATCACCAGATGGCTAGCGGGCTAATCGTCGGGGGTTTCGATTTCGATACTGGCGATGTCGAGCTCGCGGCCGTGCAGCAGGCGCACATTGGCGCCGCCGCACTGGGGGCAACGGCAATGGAAGCGGTCGTGCTCAAAGACCTCCCCGCAGTCCAGACACTCGCTTTGTGGATGGACTTCCTCCACGGCAAGCTCGCAGCCTTGCGTGAGCGGATCCTCGTCGCGAAACGTCTCCCATGCAAAGTCGAGCGCCTCGCGCACCACCTCGGTCATATCCCCGATACGCAGCGTTACCAAAACGGCGCGCGAGGCCCCCGCCCCACGCGCCGCGCGAATCACTGTATCGAGTATGCCGTTGACAATGCCAACCTCGTGCATACCGATTTACTCCTCGTCGTCCTCATCGTCCGAGAACAGGTCCAGACGACTCACAAACAAGCCCTCCTTGCCCTCGCGCGCGGTAATGACCACTCGGGCGATGGCAAGCGAAATCTCGTAGAGCGAGAGCAGGGCGCCATACATGAGGCCCAGCGTAACGGGCGAGCCGTCGGGCGTGATCACAGCCGACCCCACGAGCAGGCCTACGTACACGTAGCGCCAGGCACTGCGGAAGGCCGCGTAGGACACGATATGGAAGACGGACAGGTAGAAGATGATGAGCGGCAGCTCAAACGCCACGCCAAAGCCGATCATAAAGAGCAGCTCCATGTTGACGTAGTTCTCCAGATCGGGCAGCGCCGTAGCGACGGCCGAGGTCTCGCCGATGAGCCACTCAAAGCCTGCCGGGATAATGATGAAGTAGCAGAAAATGGCGCCCAGGAAGAACAGCACCGTCGAGGCAAGCACCGTGGGCACGACCCACTTGCGCTCGTTGGGGCGAAGCGCCGGCAGGAAAAACGCCAGAATCTGCCAGATGATCATGGGCGTGCACATGACAACGGCCATCTTGATGGCCAGCGAAAAGCGCAGACCAAAACCGCCGAGCGTGGTGGTGATGTAGAACTTACCGTCCGGCACAAAGGAGCGGATGGGGTCTTCCAAGATGTCGAGCACAACAGGCGTGGCGAAATACAGCACGATAGCTGCGGCAAACACCGAGACGACCACGATGGTCAGGCGGCGACGGAGCTCTCCCAGGTGATCGAAGAGCGGCATGCGCGCAGGTCCGATAGGCATTACTCATCGCCTCCCTTCGGGGCAGCGGCGTCGTCCTCGGCCTCGAGCTCGCGAGCGAGCTGGTCGACGACGGCCTTGCGCTTGCGGGGACGACGGGCGTAGAGGTCAGCCGTCGTGGGCTCTGCCGGCTCGGGCTCGGGCTCCGGCTCTGCAGCAAGCTCGGGCTCGGCGGCGGCAGGCTCGGCCTTGGCGGGCTCGGCCTCATCAGCAGCGCCTTCGCCCTCAGCAGCACCCTCGCTCGCGGCCTTCTCGGCAGCAAGACGGGCGCGACGCTCGGCAAAGGTCTCCTTCTTTGCGGACGCAGCCGTCTCGGCGGCGCCCTCGTCCGCATCGGAATCGTCGTCGACGGCAGCCTTCTTGGGCTTGACCGGAGCCGACGCGGCCTCGCTTACCGGATCGATGATCTCGGACTGAACAACGGCCGTCATTTTTTCCTGCGTCTCGCGGAACTGACGGATAGCACGGCCGATCGTGCGGCCCATCTGCGGGAGCTTATCCGGGCCAAACAGCAAAAAGCCGAAGACCACGATGATCGCGAGCTCACCCTCTCCAATACCAAACACACATACCTCCAAGGCTCGATGTGAGTCGAGCCCGCACCGCGCCATTCGGCCGGAACTCGTCTATTCATTCGGTCAAGTATAGCGCCCGGACGCCAAAACGTCCGAGCGCATCACAAACATATGCCAAACGGCACGCCCTTTTGGGGGCAAAGATTATGCAGCGGTGATCGAAATCTCCTGGTCGACACCCAACAGCTGAACCACGCGCATCACCGGGGGCTGCACATTGGTGCAGCTAAAGCGCTTACCGTGGTCGACCGCGTGGTGCGCGGCGCCCACGAGCACGCCAATGCCCGTCGAATCGATGTAGCTCACCTGGGCAAAATCGAGCTCAACGGCCTCAGTGGGCTGCTCGAGCGCCAGGTCGATGGCATTACGCAGGCTATCGGCGTTAGAGATATCGATCTCGCCGGTTACCTTAATGGTGTAGAGCTCTGGCGTGGGGTTAGTGGAAATACCCAAATCCATAAATACGCTCCTTTATGTATCGAAAGTGCGGATAGTACGGGAAGCCGCGCGTTAGGCGCGCTCGGCACGCGCAAGCTCGGCAGCGACAAGCTTAACGGCCAGCACCAGCACATCGAGCGCGGCCTCCAGGTCCTCGACCGTGGGATAGCTCGGCGCGATGCGGATGTTGGTGTCGCGCGAATCCTTGCCATAAGGCCAGGTAGCACCAGCCGGCGTGAGCTTGACGCCCAGGTCGGCACAAAGCGCGGCGACCTTTTGGGCCGAGCCCTCGGGACCATCGAAGCTCACAAAGTAGCCCCCGCGGGGATGCGTCCAAGTGGCGCAACCCGTATCGCCCAGGCCATCGGTGAGCTTGCGCTCAACGGCCTCAAAGCGCGGGCGCAAGAACTCGGCATGCTTTTTCATATGCTCCTTGACCGCCTCGATGGTGGGAAGGAAACGCACGTGACGCAGCTGGTTGAGCTTGTCGGCGCTGATAAGGCCCGCCTTCAGGCGCTTGGAGAACTCGGCGATGACCGCGGGGCTCGCACCGATGAAGCCGATACCGGCGCCCGGGAAGGTGATCTTGGACGTCGAGGCAAATGCCACCACGCGGTCCTCGGTGCCCGCCGCGCGGGCAAGATCGAAGATGTTGGCGAGCTCGTCGGTCTCGTCGTACAGGTCGTGCACGCAGTAGGCGTTGTCCCAGAAGATGCGGAAATCGGGCGCGGCCGTGGGCATCTCGACCAGGCGACGCACGGTGTCCTCGCTAAAGGTGATGCCCGTGGGGTTGGAATACTTGGGCACGCACCAGATACCCTTGATAGAGTCGTCGGCGGCAACCAGGCGCTCGACCTCGTCCATGTCGGGACCGTTGTCGGTCATCGCGACGGGGACATTCTCGATACCCAGGTCGGCGGTGATGCCAAAATGACGGTCGTAACCGGGAACCGGGCACAGGAACTTGACCTTCTTGCCGTCATGCGCGGCCTCGTAAGCCTCCCAGGGCTCGCTGCCGCACGAGCCGCAGCGCCAGAACATGCCGGCGATATCGTGCTCGATCAGCAGGCTCGACGAACCCAGTACGAGCGTCTGCTCGGCGGGGCAACCCAGGAACTCCCCTGCCAGCTTGCGTGCCGAGGGAATGCCCTCAAAGCAGCCGTAGTTGGAGCAGTCGACATTGCCGTCGTGCAGATCGGCATCGGCATTGAGGATATCGAGCATGGGTCGAGAGATGTCCACCTGGGAGGGCGACGGCTTGCCGCGGGCCATGTCGAGCGCCAGGCCCTTGGCCTTGACCTCGGCGACCTCGGCTTTGAGCGCCTCGATGGCGGCATCGAGTTCGGTGGTTTCCATCTTCTGGTAGATCGTCTGCATGGGTGCGACCTTTCGCGAAGCGGGACGTTGCAGTTCGTCTAAGTATAGACCGCCACCGCCGCAAGGGTATGAAGCCGTGATAGATTAAGTCCATCGCAATAAATTACGAAACGCCGCGCATGCCGGCGTGGGGCGCCCAAGGAGGCACTATGGAGTACGGATCGTTCCAGGCCGAGGAATTCGGCGACCTGCAGCGCCTGGTCGACGGACTGTTTTACGACCGCCACGCCATCGACCGCCTGGATCTCATCGTGCAGGCCGAGATCTTGGACCTGACACCCGACCTTATGGAAATCGTGAACCTTTTGCCGCCCGGCTACTACGACCGCCAATCGCTTTGCGACCAGCTCAACTCCGCCTTGGCCGCCCACGGCTGGGGCGCCATCTACGGCACCGTGGAATAAACCTAGTCATTGGGGCCTGTGGTCAAAAAATAGCAAATATGAGTACTGTTACTTTTTTAGTAACAGCGATTTTGAATTAAAAAGGCCAGTCTTGGCCTTTTGTGTCAGGTTTTGGAAGGATGCATCGGCATTTTTCGTCCAGCCACGCAATCGTTAATGCACAGACAGAATAGATTTGTACATTATTTTTCGCGCCTAAAATGAAACGCCGTTTGTGACAGTACTCACAAACGGCGTTTTTTGACCACGGGGGTATCTGGCAGGGGGCCAGTAGCACCCGGATCCGAGTTTCGAACGCATCCAAACCGGTTCTGGTGTCTTTTTTTCGAGCTTTTACTCGTCCTTGGGCGCCGGGTGCTTGCAGATCACACTCATGTAGATCATGCCAAGTACGGCCGCGGTGACAGAGCCGGCGAGAATAGCGGCCTTGGCGGCCAGAACCTCAAACTGGGCCGTCGGGAAGGCGAGGCCGCTGATGAGAATCGACATGGTAAAGCCGATGCCGCCCAGAATGCCCACACCGGCAATCATGTGCCAGTTGACATTGTGCGGCAGCTCGCAGGCCTTGAGCTTGACCAAGGCGAACGTCATGCCAAAGATGCCGATCGGCTTGCCCAGCAGCATGCCAAGGTACGTGCCAAGCGTCACGGGGTCGACGAGCAAGGCGCCCATGTCCACGCCCACCAGGCGAACCTGTGCGTTCACGAACGCAAAGATCGGCAGAATCACAAAGTTGACCGGCGTGGAGATCAGACGCTCCATGCGGATGAGCGGCGGGGTCACGCGGTGCATGACGCGCTCGACCTTGGTGGTCGAGACGGTAAAGTCATGCTGACCCAGGATGTGCGCCTCGTCGTCGTAGCGGTCATCGAGCAACGGCAGGCACTCGCCCAGCCAATCGGTAAGGCTATCGAGCTTGACGCCGCACTTGCCCGGGATGGTGAAGGCCAGGATGACGCCAGCAAGCGTAGCGTGCACGCCGCTCTTGAACATGCAGAACCACAACAGCAGGCCCAGTACCGAATACGGGGCAAGGCGGTAATGCTGCGTCTTGTTGAGCCACACGAGCGCGCAGGTCACAAGCGCGGCGGCGCCCAACCAAAACGGATTGGGGCTCTGGCCGTAGAAGATGGCGATGGCGGCGATGGAGATGAGGTCGTCGGCGATGGCGAGCGTCGAGAAGAACACGCGCACGCCGTTGGGCACGCGGTTGCCCAAAAGCGACAGCACGCCCAGCGCAAAGGCAATATCGGTTGCCATGGGGATAGCCCAGCCGTTGTGCGCGCCGGCATGGTTAAAGATCAGGTAGATGCAGGCGGGAACGACGACGCCGCCCACGGCCGCCAGCATGGGAAGCATGGCCTGGCGCGGATTCTTGAGCTCGCCGACCGTCATCTCGTACTTAAGCTCAATGCCCACCAACAAAAAGAAAATCGCCATGAGGAAGTCGTTGACGAAAAGCTCAACGGTGAGACCTGCCGTATGGTTGCCCAGACCCACATACAGCGGGGTCTCCAAAAAGTGATGGATGGCCTCGTAGGCATCGGTATTGGCGCAAATGACGGCGGCGATGGCGGCGAAGACCATGACGGCGGCGGAAATCGTGCCGTTCTCGGCGATGCGCTCCCAGATGTCGTGACGTTCAAAACGCTTGCACTCACGAACGTTGAACAGCTGCTCAGTTGCTGCCATGGGCGGCTCCTTTCACGGGAAAGCTCCCGTCTTAAAAAAGCACGGCCCGCCCAAGTGGCGGCGCCGCGCTCTAACGTATTACGCTTGCATCTAGCCTACCCTGCACGACAAGCACGCAGGCGTGGTTGAAAAGCGGAACCACAGGTTGAACATTATTTGCTCAACGGCACGGGCACGCCTGTCCAAGAGACGACGCGGCGCCGTGCACAAAAAAACGACCGGAGCGCGGGGCTTCCGCGATCCGGTCGTGGCGTTTGGTCAACTAAACCTAGCAGGCGGCCATGATGGGGGCAGCGACCTGCTTCTTACGGGAGAGGACGCCCGGCATCCAGACGCCGTCGTGCTCGTCGGCAATGCCCAGACCCTTCTGAGCGGCCTCGGTCTCGCCCTCGAGCAGGACCTGCGAGCCCTCCTCCATGATGTCGGTGATGCACAGGACAATGCCGTCAGCACCCTTCTCGGCGGCGTAGGCGCGCATGGCCTCGCGAATCTCGTCGATCATGCCGAGTGCGCGGCTCTTGTCGACGGTCTCGTACTGGCCGATGAGCAGCTTCTTGCCGGCGGGCTCGAACATCTTGATGTCGTTGCCGACCATCTCGGCTGCGGTGAAGGAGCCGGACGGACGGGTGAGGAAGACCTCCATGCCAAACTTGACCGGGTCGACGCCCACCTGCTCGCCGAGCTTGGCGGCGACGGCGCGGTCGACATCGGTGGTGGTGGGGCTCTTGAGCATGAGTGTGTCGGTCATCATGGCCGAGAGCAGCAGCTTGGCCTGGACGTCGGAAAGCTCAACGCCGAGCACGCCGGCGAGCTTGGTGACGATGGTGCAGCTGGAACCCCAGGGCAGGCAGATGTAGTGCAGCGGGCCGGCGGTCTCGAAGTCGCCGATGCGGTGATGATCGACAACACCAAAGACCGTGGCGTCTTTAAGGCCGGCGACGGACTGGGCGGACTCGTTGTGGTCGGTGAGGACGACGAGCTGACCGGCCTCGACGGACTCGATCACGCGGGGCTCGGCAATGCCGGCATCGGCGAGCAGCTTGGCGGACTCGGCCGGAAGCTGACCAAGGGCGCAGGCCTCGTAGGTGTTGCCGGCATACTCAACCTGGTTGAGCAGCTGGGACAGGACGACGGCGCTCATGATGGCGTCGTTATCGGGGTTCTGGTGACCAAAGACAAGAACGTTTGCCATGGATATCCTCCACTTGATATGTGTACTTGGACGTAGCTATGGTAGCACGCCGATGCCGAGCCTTCGCAGACGGAAGGGCCACGGCATATTTTGTGGCAGGTATGGGGGCCAAGGCTGTCCCTTTTGCACCATGTTGGTGCAAAGTAACCTGACCCCCTTGCACCAGCTATTTACCGGCGGCGCGCAGGGCTACGTAGGCGGCACCGATGATGCCGGCGTCGTTGCCGAGCGAAGCGACCTTAATGGGCGTCTCGCGCGAGGCGGAAAGCGCGTACTGCTTAAAGTGCTCGCGAACCTTGTCGAGATAAACATCGGCCGAAGCGGACGCGCCGCCACCGATCAGGAACATCTCGGGGTCGACCACGTTGGCAATGAGCGCCAGGGCACGGCCGAGATAGTCGGCCATGGTGTCGGCTGCGGCCAGCGCAAGCTTGTCGCCCTCGCGGCAGGCCTGGAACACGTCCTTGGAATCGGAGGGGCCGGTGAGCTCAATGGGCTCGACGCCCGCCTTCTTGCACTCGGCAAGGTAGTTGCTCACCACGCCGGTGGCGCTGGAATACTGCTCCAGGTGGCCATGGCCGCCGCAGCCGCAGGTGCGCTCCTCGGCCGGGTTCAGGCACATGTGGCCAATCTCGCCGCCGGCGCCCACAACGCCCGATACCACGTCGCCGTTAACGATAACGCCGCCGCCCACGCCGGTACCGATGGTGACCATCACCACGTTCTGCACGCCCTTGGCAGAACCGAGCCAGGCCTCGCCCATGGCAGCGGCGTTGGCATCGTTCTCGTACTTAACGACCGCATCGGGGCAGTGCTTCTGAATGGCGACCCTCAGCTCGGGCAGGTTAATGGCAATGTTGGCCTTGACCTTGGCATCGCCCGACGCCGGGATGGGACACGGAACGGCCAGGCCAATGCCCGCCACAAAGGCACGCGGAATCTGGGCCTTGGCGACCACCTGGTCGATAGCCTCGGTCACCGCGGCAAAGCCCGCAGCGTCAACGATAGGAGGCGTGGGCACGCTGGCCTTGGCAAGCAGGTTGCCGTCCTCGTCGAACAGGCCCTCCTTAACCGAAGTGCCGCCGACGTCGATGCCGATGTAATACTGTTTAGGTTCCATGGGAGCCCGCCTTTCTCGTTTAAACATTGCCTGTATGGTACCGCTCCCAAGGCAAAAACCTACCAAAAAGGGACAGGTTTATTTTGGCAGGTTTTATCTGGGGAAATGCAAAAACCATTTAACACGGCATTGCTCGGATGTTTATCCGTTTAGAGCGCTCTAGTTTTATATGCGGAGCGGCTTTTAGCATAATCCTTCTCGAACTTTTCAAAACGCAATAGGGATACCTAGGCGTTGACTATACTTTCTTTTATATTCAATCAAGCCGGAAAGGAGGTTCAATGATTCCCAAATACGAGGCGATAGCTGCAGATATTCGTCGAAGTATCGAGGATGGCGCTCTTAAACCGGGCGACAAGCTTCCCACCGTCGTTGAATTCTGCGAGCTCTATAGCGTTTCAAAAATCACCGTCAAACGAGCTATTGAACAAATCACCGAGGAAGGTCTTATTACCAGCCGTCGTGGATCGGGTACCTACGTTAAGGACACGGCGGGACTTCCCGGCCAGGCGTTTTTCCAGGGCAAAAACGACCGTGCCCAAGGTTTTTCGTATGAGCACCGCGGGGAGAAGGTGACCTCGGTGGTCTACGATTTCTCGATCGTTAATCCACCAGCAGACATCGCAGCCCAGCTGGGAATTGCCGAGGATGACTTTGCCTATCACATCGTGCGCGTGCGTCAGGCCGATGAGAAGTCCATCGTTATCGAGTACACCTACATGCCCCTCGAGCTGATTCCAGGCCTTAAAAAGAAGGACCTGTACGGATCGGTCTACCGCTTTGTCCGCGAGCAATGTGGGCTGAAAATTTCGAGCTTCCACCGTACCATTCGCGCCGTGGCAGCAACCGAGGAAGAAGCCGAGCGCCTGGACACCAAGCCTGGCTCTCCCCTGCTCGAGCTCACCCAGATTGGCTTTTTGGACAGCGGCGCCGCCTTTGAGTATTCGGTCTCGCGCAACGTTGGCGACCGCTTTGAGTTGCACAACGTAACGTTGACATAGGTTTTTGTAGTCATGCGGGCGCTCATTTTGAGCAGTTTTACGCGGCGCCCGCGCAACACAATGGGGTATGAATATGTCCGATTTGATTAAACTCACACCGATCTTTCACGAGAAGATCTGGGGCGGCCGCCAGCTCGAAACCGTATTTGGTTACGACATTCCCGAGGGTCCCATCGGTGAGTGCTGGGCCATCTCGGCCCACCCCAACGGCGACTGCCAGATTGCGGAGGGCCCGTATGCAGGCCACACGCTGTCGTGGCTGTGGGCCGAGCACCGCGAGCTCTTTGGCAACTGCGAGGGCAAGGAGTTCCCGCTGCTCATTAAGATTCTGGACGCCAAGGACGACCTTTCGATCCAGATTCATCCCAACGACGAGTACGCCGCCAAGCACGAGAACGGCAGTTTGGGCAAAACCGAGTGCTGGTATGTGCTGGACTGCGAGCCCGGCGCCACGATCATCGTCGGCCAGCGTGCTAAAGACCGCACCGAGGCCGCACAGATGATCAAGGACGGCCGCTGGGACGACATGCTCAACGTGCTGCCAATTCACAAGAGCGACTTTTTCCAGATCGATTCCGGTACCGTGCATGCCATCAAGACCGGCACGCTCATTTTGGAGACGCAGCAGTCGAGCGACGTGACGTATCGCCTGTACGACTACGACCGTCCCGGCACCGACGGCAAGCTGCGCCCGCTGCACATTGAGCAGAGCCTCGACTGCATCGACTTTGATGCTCAGGCTCCGACCGACGGCACGGTGACCGCGCCCGAGGTGGACGGCGTGACCGAGCTCGAGTCTAACTCCTGCTACACCGTCGATCGCGTGCGCGTCGACGGCAGCAAGACCCTCGACCAGCGCTGGCCCTTCATGTGCCTGTCGGTCATCGACGGCGAAGGCGCCGTCTGCGGCGACCCCGTCCACAAGGGAAGCCACCTGCTGGCCCCCAGCACCGTCAGCTCCATCGACCTCGAAGGCAAGATGGAACTGATCGTCTCGCACCTGTAGATCGCACCAACAACCCAAACGCAACAAGGGGCTCCCCCGTCCATATACGGGGGAGCCCCTACTCACATCTATTTATCTATCAGCCCACCCGGCTCTCCAGATCAAAAAGCGGACGAGCAAAGCGACGTTCGTCTAGCAACGTTACCCAAGGACCTGGGCGGGCGTATGGGGCAACATCGATCGCGAGTTCCGCACGCAAAGGAGGCCACTTAATGTGGCCTCCGTCTTGCGCAGGACTGTCCGAGCAGGGAACCTTACATACCTCCGCCCGGACAGACGTTTCAGTTATGGGCGACCCGTTACTTAATCTTGGTCGTGCCCGGTGCCAGGTTGGGGTCGGTTTCGTTGGCCTCGGTCTGGAAGTGCTCGGTAT